>NZ_WIVQ01000050.1:0-31439 GCF_009600545.1 Pseudomonas sp. FSL R10-1339
GAGGCGGCCAGCGCCGCGGGCACAAGCGAGCGCACCTTGGCGCGGCGGCTGCAAAGCGTTTTGGGCAAGACACCGCTGTCGTATTTCCAGGACCTGCGCGTGGAGCATGCCGTCCATCTCTTGCGCACCGGAAACGCCAGCGTCGATCAGGTCGCCGCACAGGTCGGGTATTCGGATGGGGCGACCCTGCGAGCCCTGTTGCGCCGCAAGCTGGGCCGGGGTGTCAGGGAGTTGCGACGCGGTGGATGACCAGAGGCGTTTGGTGTATGTACAGCTGGAGACCGCCGGGAAACTGACGCAGGCCAAACGGCGCATTTGGACCTGATAAAACTACTGCGCCACGTTATTTGAACTGGTTTGCTAGGGTCTGTTGCCATTTCGCGCTAACCCATTGATCTATAAGAGCAAGCCCGTATCGTTGAAGCTCTGACCCAACATCGATACGAGCTTGCAATGCCCCGATTACTGCTCAGCGATGAGCATTGGTCGAAGCTGCGGGAAATTCTGCTGCACAAGGCCATCTACAACAAGCGTGATCTACGAATGACCGTGGAGGGCATGCTGTACCGCATGCGCACGGGATGTCCCTGGAGAGACCTGCCCAAGGCGTTTGGCTACTGGAATAAGGTCTACAAACGCTTCAATGCAGGCCGCAGCGGTACAAGAGGATTCACCGAAAGAATTGCTTGGCATGTTGTTCTCCTCTGTTCAAACGGACGGCGCAGCTATCGCGCGCCAGGACGGCAGCTCGTCAGGAAGATTTCTCTTCCGCCGCCGTGTCGCTGTGGGCGTGTCTTATCCTGCGGACGATCCACCAGATCGTCAGCATCACCGCAGGTACCAGAACCGCCATCACCGGCGCCACGCTGTCGTGAACGATCGGAATGCCCTTGAGCAGGTAGCCGAGAAGACTCACGACGTAATAAGAAATTGCCGCGACCGACAGGCCTTCGACGGTTTGCTGAAGGCGCAATTGCAACTTGGCCCGGTTGTTCATCGAAGCCAGCAGATCGCGGTTCTGGCGTTCAAGTTCGACGTCGATCCACGAACGCAGCAACGCGATGGCTCGGGTCAGTTTGTCGGAGAGCTTGGCCTGGCGCTCCTTTACGGATTGGCACGTCCGCATGGCTGGAGCGATGCGACGCTGCAGGAAGTCCGCCCAGGTGCTGTATCCGGATACGGCCACTTCTGAAAGCGCAGCCAGCCTTTCCTCGACGATCTCGTAGTAGGCACGGCTGGCGCCGAAGCGATAGAGATTTGCCGCGACGCCAGCTTCCAGTTCGGCGGCCAGACCGGTCAATTCGGAAAGCAGCACGTCGCTATCGCGGCGTTCTACCAAACTCGTACACATCTCGTCAGTGATCGCTGCAAGGCGCGACTCCATGCGTCGCAGCTCCGACGTCATCGATCGCGTCAACGGCAGAGACAGCAACGCCAAGGTACGGTACGTCTCGATCTCCAATAGACGTTGAGCCAGCGCACCTGCCCGCGCCGGGGTCAAATCACGAGCAAGGATGAGGATCTGCGTCAGGCCATCCTCATCCTGTCGGAAGTCGGTCAAGATGGCGGCAGAGCCGTTCTCTACCAGCGAGTAGCACAGGCTGGCAGGATCGAAGCGATCAGCCTCCTTCTCCGTTTCTGGCATCCACGGAAGAAGTCTCAAGCGGATGCCGGATACGACCGGGCCCGGAGGAACAAATCCATGTTTGAAGGGATTTTCTCCGCAAGGCTCTCCCGTCTTGGAATCCAGCGAAGCGCACCAGAGATACGTAGAGAACTCGGTGTGCTTTTCACAGTGAAGGTCTCCCTCATCCCATGTCACGCCGTGTAGCGGCGTAGCGTGGTCGGGCTCGGCAACGCCGAAGCGATGAGATAACTCGCTCATCGCCATCTGATCCCTGGCCTGGTCGCCTTCGGTCATGAAAGAGAGCTGCAATATACCGCGGGGGGCCTGAAGCAACAGATGCGGGCGCGCATGCACTTCACCCACGGCTGCAGCACGATCGGCATAGGCCGGCATGCCGTACACGGTGGCGGTCGGGGTGGGTTGTACGGTCGTCGTATTGATATTGGCCGGCTCTTTCTTAACGACCTCATTTCTCATTGGTTGAAAAGCACGCTTCAAAACAAATGCCCGCAGCCATGCGTTTCACACATGGCTGCGGGCCGATCTTCATGAGCAGGCACCGCGTTACACAGTCCATCTAACAGGCTCGCCGTATAATAGAGGCTTGTGCTGACCCTGTCAGAACGCTCTCAGCTTCCTTGCTTTCAGACGAAGGTGTACGAGCAGACCTTGTTGCCCGCCGGATCACGCAGGTAGGCCGCATAGGCACCCGGCAGGTGACCACGTGCGCCAGGTTGGCCCTCGTCAGTGCCGCCTGCGGCAAGGCCGGCGGCGTGGAAGGCATCCACTTCAGCGGGAGTGGCGGCCGCAAAGCCGATCGTCACGCCGTTGCTGGAAGGCGCTTCACCATTGCCCGGGCGGGCGATGATGAAAGCCGGCTTTTCGCGACCGAAAAGTACCCATCCGTTGTTGAAAGGACCGAGGTTCTTGATGCCAAGAGCACCCAGAGCGGCGTCGAAGAACGCGACCGACTTCTGAAGGTCGGCAGCGCCGATAAAGATGTGCGAAAAGATGCCATCGCCAGAAATGACAGGAGTGGACATGATTAATTTCCTTGGTGGTTGGCGTTGAATGGGTAGTGGGCGGTCAGTAGTGGATCACCGTGCGAATCGACTTGCCTTCATGCATCAGGTCGAAGGCCTTGTTGATGTCGTCGAGGCCCATGGTGTGGGTGACGAACGGGGCGAGATCGATCTCGCCTTTCATTGCGTCCTCCACCATGCCGGGAAGTTGAGTGCGGCCCTTGACCCCGCCGAAAGCCGAGCCCTTCCAGGTGCGACCGGTGATCAACTGGAACGGGCGCGTCGAAATTTCCTTGCCTGCACCAGCCACGCCGATGACGATCGACTGGCCCCAGCCACGATGTGCTGCTTCCAGTGCCGAGCGCATCACGTTGACGTTGCCGATGCACTCGAAGGTGTGATCGACACCCCAACCGGTCATCTCGATGAGAACCTCGTGAATCGGCTTGTCGAAGTCCTTCGGGTTGAGGCATTCGGTCGCGCCGAAGGTACGAGCCAGCTCGAACTTCGCTGGATTGGTGTCGATGGCGATGATGCGACCTGCCTTGGCCTGGCGTGCCCCCTGAATCGCAGCGAGCCCGATGCCGCCGAGGCCGAAGATGGCCACAGAGTCACCCGGCTGAACCTTGGCCGTGTTGTGAACAGCGCCGATGCCGGTGGTCACACCGCAACCCAGCAGGCAGACATGCTCGGGATTGGCGTCCGGGTTGATCTTGGCCAGCGAGACTTCGGCCACCACAGTGTATTCGCTGAAGGTCGAGCAGCCCATGTAGTGGTAGATCGGCTGGCCGTTGTAGCTGAAGCGGGTGGTGCCATCGGGCATCACGCCCTTGCCCTGGGTGGCGCGCACCGCCACGCACAGGTTGGTCTTGCCGCTCTTGCAGAACAGGCACTCACCGCACTCGGCGGTGTACAGCGGGATCACGTGGTCACCCGGCTTGACCGAGGTCACGCCCTCGCCGACCTCGACCACGATGCCGGCGCCCTCATGGCCCAGCACCGCCGGGAACACGCCTTCCGGGTCCTCGCCCGACAGGGTGAAGGCGTCGGTATGGCAAACGCCGGTATTCGTGATCCTGACAAGCACCTCGCCCTTGCGCGGCGGCTCGACGTCGATCTCGACGATTTCCAGTGGCTTTCCAGGCCCGAAGGCAACTGCTGCACGTGATTTCATGATGTCGCTTCCTTTACTAGCTAACTAAATTTTCCCTCACCGAGGGCACCCTGGTGCCTCTACCGCAGGTAGGAGCGGACGATGGAGATGGTCTCGTCAATGGACTTGTTCTGCGAATCGCTCCTGATTTCGCTACTGGGAAACTCTTCCCGTAGATAGCTCTCCATAACCGTTGCCATCAATCCGTTGTCAGCCCCACTAACAGCTGCAAGCTGCTGAACAATAGCAGGGCATTCAGCACCTACATCGAGCGCTTGCTTCTTTTCTTCCGGGCCATGTGGCACTCACCGCTTTTCACTCCAGATAAGCGGGGCCTGACGCCGAAGAGACAGGCCCTCAACTCATTAGAATTCCTGCACGGTTGGGCGCAGAACGATCTCGTTAATATCCACGTCAGCAGGCTGCTCAATTGCGAAGGCGATAGCTCGAGCGACCGATTCGGCGGGAATTGCATGCTTGTAGAAGTCCACCACGAAATCGCGGCTCTGTTGGTGGGTGCTGCCGAATTTCAGTTCGGAGTCCACGGCGCCCGGTTCGATAGTCGTGGTGCGGATGCTGCCACCGACTTCGTGACGCAGTCCTTCGGAGATAGCCCGCACAGCAAACTTGGTGCCGCTGTACACGGTGCCACCTGGGCTGAACACCTTCAGGCCTGCAACCGATGCGATGTTGATGAAGTGACCACTGTTTTGTTTCTGGAAGACTGGCAATGCAGCCGCGACTCCGTACAGCAGACCCTTGATGTTGATATCGATCATGCGATCCCACTCGTCAGTGCGAGTATCGCTGAGCGGTGCAATCGCCATCAGTCCGGCATTGTTGATCAGTACATCAATGCGACCGTAGGTGTCCACGGCACCTTGAATGAGCGTTTTGACCTCTTCCTGAGAGGTAACATCGGTCTGATACGCGATTGCCTGACCACCTGCATTGGTCAGCTCAGCCACCAATGCGTCGAGTTTATCTTTGCGACGTGCAGCCAGCACTACGCGAGCGCCAAGCGCAGCAAGGTGGCGTGCAGTAACCTCACCCAGGCCGCTACTGGCACCGGTGATAACGACAACTTTTCCAGAAATGTTATTGCTCATGCTGAGAACCTCATCGGCGGGTTTGTACTTCGCCATGGCTGGTTAACCTGGCAGTGCGCAAACTTTAGACCCATGATTGATCTCAATAAATGGAAATGATTGGATTATGCTATTCCTGAAAATGGAATAAATGGGAGGGGCAACATGCTTAACCGCATGGAGATGGTTAGGATTTTTTGCACAGCAGCAGAGGCAGGTAGCTTCCGCGAAGCGGCAACTCGATTAGGCATCTCCCCACAAGGCGTGACTCGAGCCATTCAAGCCCTGGAAACTGAGCTTGGCGAATCACTGTTCCACCGCAATACCCGCCAGGTGAGCATCACTGCTTTCGGTCAGGATTACGCCAAAGATGCCAGGTCAGCTCTGGATCATTTCGATACGCTATTCCGGTCGCACAGGACGGAGCCTGAGCTGTCAGGTAGGGTGGGGATTACGGCTCCACATGCTATTGGCAGGCGCTTCCTAATACCGTTTCTTCAGCCCCTGGCCGCTGCACATCCTGACCTGCAATTCGATCTCCGCTTGGAAGATCAGATGACTGATGCCGTTGAAGCGCATATCGATATTGGTATCCGGGTGGGGGTTATTCGCGACCGGCGCTACGTTGCACGTGCCTTAGCTCCCGTGCCGTTTTACGTTGTCGCGTGCCCGTCTCTCATAGGCCAAAAGACACCACCTAAATCTTTGGATGCCTTAGCTAAGCTGCCACTTTCAGTCCTGATCGACCGGAAAAATGGCCGCCCTTGGCCTTGGCTATTTGCCGACGGGCAAACGTTCGCGCCCAGGCAGCCAGCGCTTATCTGTGATGATCCAGATACGGAATTGGAAGCCACCCTGGCAGGCATGTGTTTTGGCCAAATTCCTGCCTATCTGGCTGAGCCTCATCTGCGGTCAGGAAAGCTGGTTGCCGTTTTGGCTGATCACGCTCCAGCACCATGGGATCTGTTCATATACCGCCCGCAGCAGGGTCCTGTATCGAAGCGGGTGCGATTGGTGTACGACCACCTTAAGCAGGCTTTCTCAAACCCCAAGCTATTTCCCCAGGGCCTGGGGACATAGCTTGAATACCTGCCAGCAATCGTCCGCTTTTGGCCGTCCTCTGCCGGTGTCCGCTACCGCAAATTTTGGTCAAGTCGAATGCAAACGGCTGGTCATATCCCATGCAAACGAGTGGTCAGTAGCAATGCAAATGAGTGGTCAAGTGGGGCGCAATTTCCCACGTTCAGCAAGCGCTGACATTGGCTAGAGTGAAGCACGTTCTAGCTGCGGGGCGACATGTGTGCTCCAACACCGCTGCAGCGGCAAGCACATCAGGTAGTACATGAGCCAGCACGCGTAGATGCTGGAATGCAGGTAGCAGGCACCAGATGCTAGCTTGCCGTGTGCTATTTCGTGGCGCAGGCACGGGCCGCCTTTGAGATTGAACAGCAAGTCAATCGTGTAGATCAGGTCAATGCCGAAAACCGACTCTAACTGTTCTCGTCGGTTACTCAGCAGCCCACTGAGCGACCGGTCTTCTTGCAGCAATTCTTCGTCCAGTTTCGATGTATCGATTCCAGCGTCACTGAGCACATGGCGTAGCGAGTTTTCGAGCTGTGGGAAAAGCAGATGGCAGGCGGACACCATGTCGCCCTGAAGGAAGCGCGCGAGGCCCAGGGCATAAATGTGCTCGTACCCTGACGGCACGAATGGGCTAGCTGACACGATGGCCATCAGGTGTCCATCGTCGACAGCAAATTTGGTCATGAGGTTTTGGGTGGCCGGCTTTACTCGGCTTTCAACCCATATTTGGTACTGGATGTCCAAGTAGCGAAGGCTCTCATGGTCATACCATTCAGGTGGGGGCGTGTCGTCGATATTGATGGCCGGTGCTTGTGTGACGACCCGGCCTAGGCCGTCGGTGTAGATCTGTCCGTTGAAGAGGTCGGACAGGAGTGAGTTGCTACGGTTACGGATGATGTCCGTGTGCAGCGCCATTTTCTCCGGTACATCACAGATCCGGGCAAATGTGTAGAAAAATTCTGGAAGCGTCAGATCCTTGAAGACATTGATGGTGCCTTGGCGCTCCTCGCTCAAATCCATCGGGATCTGGAAGGAAGAGAATTCGTGAGCAGCCTGCGCTTGCAGCTCCAGCAACTCGGCCTTCAACGTTTCCAGTTCTGCTTGCATGCCTGGAATAGCGCGAAGCTCCCGTATGGCATCCCGCGTCCAGCTGGCTCTGGTCATGAAGCTGTCGACGCCTTCTCGCATCCTGAGCGTTTGCTCGATCGACTTTAACTTGCAGCGCTTGAAGCCTGCGGGATCTTTGGACTGATGATGGGCGAGGGCGGCAAGCTCCCACACGACTTTGACGGCCATGGCGTAGTCGCTGGTAGCGGTTGCGTTTGCCGACCTCTCCGCATCCTGTGCAACTTGCGCCCATTCGATCAGGTTGAAGGACTGGCCTAGCGATGGTGCATTGTTTTCAGCAAGGCGCAAGGCTTCGTCGAGTGTCAGGGGGGCAGCAAGGCTTGGCAATGCCAGCACGCTTGCCGCCAGGGCAGCCACGAGGGGCCAACCGGTGCAGTAGCACTTGGGATTCATGTTCACGATTCCTGTGATGATCCACTGCGCGTGTATTGGGCTCGCGCGCAGATATGCCATCCCGCGCCAGGGCGGGATGAGGCTCAGTGGGGTACAGGAATCAAGCGCGAGGCGGTCGCCACACCCCGGAGGGAGCCTGAGTAGGCAGGGAGTCGCTGAAGATTGTTAGTATCTGCGGCCTGGACAAACGGGTGGCAGGTTTCCCAAGCGACACTTGTAGCAGACTGGCGCTCCTGCATTCCTGGCCGGGCTTGCAGGTTTTGCCGTGATCGGTGGAGCTGCTCATCTCGTGACAGCAGTCCTGGTTCATGTCACCCATCATGGTCATGCCCGTCGTTTTAATCGGGCAAGGTTCTGTCGGTGACTGAATGCCCGCCATCCCGCTCAGGGGAAGCGCCAAGCTAATCAGAAAAATAAGGCAAAACCGCAGGTAGCGTTTCATTGAGGGAGTCTAGTCGCTGGTGACGGGCTATACCATTACGAATCTGTCAGGTAGAACCAGCAGCAACGGCTGCCTTAATTTAGCGGCCTATCTATACGCATGCTGATAAGTCAGGCTTCGTAAATGATTGTCTCGTGAGTCGGTAATGCCACGATAAGGATCACCGCAATGGGTAGAACCAGTGGACCGTGCCGAGAACAGCGCTCAACAACAGATAGATACCCGCCAAACACCTAGTATCCTACCGCCTATAAGTTTGTTGAGCAGATAGCTCAATATGAGCTCGCCGCAACAGAATCACTGGACGCTGTAGATACACTTGCGGACGACAGCCAAGGAAACTGGAATATGTCCGAGACAATAGCTACACGTAGCATTCCCCGTACGGTCTGGGCGCTAGGTTTCGTCAGCCTGTTCATGGACTTGCCTTCAGAAATGGTTCATAGCTTGCTGCCGATGTTTCTGGTGGGTTCTCTAGGCGTCAGCATGATCACCCTGGGTCTGATCGAGGGTATTGCGGAGGCGACGGCCCTTATAGTGAAAGTATTTTCAGGTGCGATCAGCGGCTACTTCGGTCGACGCAAAGGCTTGCTGCTGGTTGGCTAGGGTCTTGCGGCACTCACCAAGCCGCTCTTTCCATTGGCTCACTCTGCAGAAATGGTGTTCACCGCACGCTTTCTGGATCGGATCGGCAAAGGTATTCCCGGCGCTCCACGTGATGCCCAGGTCGCTGATGTATCGCCACAGCATATCCGTCGCTTGCTTCGGCTTACGTCAATCCATGGATACGATAGGGGCCTTCCTCGGGCCAGCAGTAGCCATCCGCCTGATGTATGCCTTCAGTGAAAACATTCCACTGGTGTTATGGATCGCGGTGAGACCGGCGTTGGTAGCAGTCAGTCTGATTTTTATTGGCGTCGATGAGTCCGAACACGAGCATTCAGCTCAGCGCTTTCGTTCACCCTGGCACGTTTTAGTGAGGACTTCCTGGTCTTGCGCGCTCAGCAAGCAGGGTTGTCTGCAACCTGGGTGCCGATAGTAATGGTGGTGATGGCCTTGTTCTACACACTCTCGGCCTACCCTGTGGGGAAGCTCTCTGACCGTGTAAGTCGCACAAGTCTCCTCAGGGTCGGGTTGATGTTGCTGATCTTGTCCGATCTGGTTCTAGCCAGTGCCGAGTCCGTCTCAATGTTGATACTCGGCGTCGTCCTATGGGGACTTCATATGGGATTTAATCAGGGGCTACTGGCTGCGCTTGTCGCTGACACGACACCGGCAGAATTGAAATGAACCGCTTTCAGGATTTTCAACCTGGTGAGTGGTGTATCCATGTTGCTGGCAAGCGGGATTGCGGGGTTACTTTGGCAAACGTATGGCTCAGCAATGACATTTTATGCCAGCGCGGTTTTTTCTGCGATAGCGCCCATACTGCTGATAGCACAACGTAGCAAGAGCACACATCGCTTGCATGATCACGGGCAGTGATCATGCAAGAATCAAGGAAAGTTTGAAACTTAGTTTGCCAGGTACTCGGCAATCACTTGGTCAGTACCTGCTTTGCTCAGGCCGATGACCTGATAAACATCCTGCTTCCCACCGACCTCCATGCCAGGCGAGCCTGCCGGCATGCCCGGCACAGCTATCCCGATAAGGTCGTCGCGTTTGCTCAAAGCAACTATTTGCTCGGCAGGCACGTGGCCTTCAACAAACTTGCCGTTGATCACCGCGGTGTGGCATGACGAGAGACGCGGGGCAACACCCAGGCCCTGCTTGACCGCGCTCATGTTGGTTTCTACATGATCAACGACGGTGAAGCCGTTAGCTTCAAGGTGCTGCATCCACTTCTTGCAGCATCCACAGTTAGCGTCACGATGGACGTCGATCGTCAGCGATTCTGCTGCATGACCAGCGGAACTGATAAACAGAGCCGCGAATGCAGCGAGGCGAAGTGCCCGGCCAGGACGAAGAAAGTTATTTCGCATGGGTCTGCTCCTTCCCATCAGCATGGGTATGAGTTTTTGGCTGATCCGCAGGAGCATCTGCACCCTCAGTATGAGCATGCTCAGTACTTTCATCCTGAGAGGGTGCTGCGTCTTCATCATGAAGATGCGCACTATTTTTGTCGTCATGATGATCGTCGGACTCAGCTACTTCTTCAGCTCCGCCTGCATCATGATGTCCAGCGGCAGCCTCTTTTTGACCGTCATGCTGTCCTTCATGGTTATGCATTTTGGTCTCGCCGCCACCGTGTTGGTGGCCATCGCTGCTTGCTGTCAGGGCCTTATATTGCTC
This sequence comes from Pseudomonas sp. FSL R10-1339, assembly GCF_009600545.1. Lineage (NCBI taxonomy): Bacteria > Pseudomonadati > Pseudomonadota > Gammaproteobacteria > Pseudomonadales > Pseudomonadaceae > Pseudomonas > Pseudomonas sp. FSL R10-1339. The sequence goes on from NZ_WIVQ01000050.1 coordinate 10,229, forward strand.
TGCATCCAAGGTGGGAAGCTGCTGAAGAAAAGCAACCATCCCCCAGATGTAGGGGTCGGCCATGCTTTTGCCCCAGGCTGGCATGCCTGTGGACTTGATACCGTGCTTGATGATCCAGAAGGCGGCGGCTGGATTTCCATCAACGCCCAGTTTTGAAAGATTTGGAGGTGCCGGGTAAAGGCTTTTACTCAACTCGGTTCCAGCGACACTCGGAGCCAGGTGGCAGCCAATGCACATTGAGTTGTAATTGCCTGCACCTGCACGAATGAGAGCTTCATCGCTTAGGTCGGGGACTTTAATGTCGCGTGAACGCACTGCAATCGAGCGATCCCGAGCAGTGGACAGAAGTGCGTAAACGGGATCGGAGTGGGGTTCATCGGCCCCAACGTTGAACACACCAAAATGCACGACGCCGGTCCCCATGATGACTGCACCACACCGGCAGCAGCCAACGTTTTTATTGTTCTTTTCATATAAGGTTCTCAAAACCACATCCGAACACCTACGACAAATCGCGCTTCGTTCGTATCCTCTCCTTCATCGCTAGCGAGGTCTGCGGTCTTGCCATAGGAGCGACTCCAGGTAACGCCGATGTAGGGGGCAAACTCGCGGACAAGCTCGTAGCGCAACCGCAAGCCTACTTCGGTATTGGCCAAACCAGAACCAATGCCGCGTTGCGGGTCGTTTTTCCCGTAAAAGTTCATTTCGGCTGTAGGCTGCAAGATCAAGCGATTGGTAAGCAGAATGTCATAATCGCCCTCTAACCGAGCCGCAGTCTGCCCGTTCTCACCAATGAATGCGGTGGCTTCCGCTTCAAAGTTGTAGAGAGCCATCCCTTGGATACCAAAAGCGCCCCAAGTCTGTGGCGAGCCTGGTTTAAAATCTTGACGCACCCCGGTAACAACGTCCCACCACGGACTGATCGAGTGCCCCCACAGTGCTGTGAGTTCGGCGCTCTCGGTTACACCGTTGGTACGTTCACCTTCCGAACGCAACCACAGACGATCAACGTCCCCACCGATCCATCCCGTTGCGTCCCAGCTCAGGGCACTGCCGTTGTCAGCGTCCTGATACTCGAACTGATCGAGGAGAAAGAACGTGTTGAGGCTTTTGTCAGAGAGGCCATGACCAGCCACCGGAGGAAAGGCGGCTTCACGATCAGCGTCGGTCAGTACCGGAATAGGGGTTCGGCTCGTGGTAGTCGCCCTTGCATCCATACTCATTTTGCTGTGGTCCATGCCTTCCATCTGGCCTTGATCCATTTGCCCATGATTCATTTTGCTATGGTCCATCGGCTTTTCTTGGCCTTGGCCCATGTTCATTTTGCTGTGGTCCATAGGCTCCATCGAACCATGATCCATCTTGGAATGGTCCATCTGGCTGTCTTTGGCGGGGATCGACTTTTGAACCGCCGAGGGTTTCGAGTCCGAACTCGAGGGCATGGTCATCGACGGATCCATTGCCTCAGCGGCGCTCGCCAAGCCAAAAAAAGCGGGGCTGACGGAGACGGTCAGCGCCATCAGAGTTGGGCGTAAAAACTTACTGGTCATGATCTCAATCTGCCTTTTTGGTATTTTGGTCATAATCCATCGACTCATGGCTCATCTTGCTGTGATCCATTGGCCCGTGATCCGGTTTGGACTCGCTTGCCGTGGTTGCCGGTTTGTCCGTTGAGATCGCAGGAGTCGCGTGGGAATGCTCGCCACTATCGTCCCCTGCCAGCGCCATGAGAGGGATAGTGCCCAACAGGCCAATGGCAAAGGCGCAACCCATCAGCGATTTACGATTTAGGTATGTGCTCATAACCCGTCTCCCTTACTCATCAACCCGTACTTCACGGAACATGCCCATTTCCATATGGAATAGCAGGTGGCAGTGATAGGCCCAGCGACCTAACGCATCAGCGGTGACTCGATAGCTGCGTTTGGTTCCTGGTGGCATGTCGATCGTGTGTTTGCGCACCATGAATTTCCCGTTCTCATCCTCAAGGTCACTCCACATACCGTGGAGGTGGATGGGGTGAGTCATCATGGTGTCGTTCACCAGCGTAATGCGCAGGCGCTCGCCATACTTGAGGCGCAATGGTTCGGCGTCAGAGAATTTGATGCCGTTGAATGACCAGGCGAACTTTTCCATATGACCGGTCAGGTGCAGCTCAATGGTGCGATTGGGCTCGCGGCCATCCGGATCCTGGAAAGTGCTCTTAAGGTCAGAGTAGGTAAGCACGCGACGGCCATTGTTGCGCAAGCCAATACCCGGATCGTTGAGCTTCGGAGTAGGGGTCATGGCTTGCATGTCAACCAGGGGGTTATTGGTTTCGGAGGCGGGGTGAGTCTGCATCTCTCCACCCATGCCGCCCATACCTGCCATACCGGACATGTCACCCTGGTCCATACCGGCCATATTGCTGTGGTCCATACCGGTCATATTGGACATGTCATCCTGGCCCATGTCGGTCATTTTGCTGTGATCCATGCCGGCCATACCGGACATGCCACCTTGCTTCGTAGCGCCGCCATCCATGCCCGCCATGCTGCCATGGTCCATACCGGCCATACCGCCCATCCCCATGTCATCCATGGTCACAAGAGGGCGAGGATCAATCGCCGGTATCGGCGCCTTCAATCCTTCGCGCACGGCCAAGGTTCCGCGCGCGTAACCGGTTCGATCCATGGACTGGGCAAAAATGGTGTACGCCTCTTGACTGGCAGGCTCGACGATCACGTCATAGGTTTCTGCCACGGCGATGCGGAATTCGTCGACGCTGACCGGGTTGACGTGCTGGCCGTCGGCGGCCACAACGGTCATTTTCAAGCCTGGGATACGGACGTCGAAATAGCTCATACCCGAGCCGTTAATGAAGCGTAGGCGCAGCTTCTCTCCCGGCTTAAAAATACCTGTCCAGTTACCGTTGGGGGCTTGGCCGTTCATGAGGTAGGTGTAAGTATCCCCACTGACGTCCGCGAGATCGGTGGGGTTCATTTTCATTTCGGCCCACATCTTCCGATCCGCCACTGTCGCGGACCAGCCTTTCTCGCTGACATCGTCGATGAAGTCGCCCACGGTACGCTTGTGGTGGTTGTAGTAGTCCGATTGTTTCTTGAGCTTGGCCATGACGCGAGCAGGATCTTCATCGGTCCAGTCGGTCAGCATCACCACGTAATCGCGGTTGTACTGAAAAGGCTCCGGCTCTTTTGAATCGATCACGATGGGGCCATATACGCCAGCTTGTTCCTGAAAGCCCGAGTGGCTGTGGTACCAGTACGTACCGTTCTGATGCACCTTGAATTTATACTCGTACATGCCATCGGGGGCGATGCCGTGGAAACTCAAGCCCGGCACTCCATCCATGTTGGCCGGCAAGATGATCCCGTGCCAATGGATTGAAGTGTCCTGATCCAGGCGGTTTTTTACCCGCAGCGTGACCGTTTCCCCTTCGCGCCAGCGCAGCAATGGTCCCGGCAAGGAGCCATTGATGGTCATGGCCGTGCGTGGCGAGCCGGTGATGTTTACCGGGGTTTCACCAATAAACAGATCAAATTCGTTGCCGGTGAGTACGCTCGGCAGACCAGGACTGGTCACTGCCCATACAGGAGTGCGCCAAAGGCCAAAGCCGCCGAGAATGCCACCAGCGGCCAAGCCTTTAACGAATGTCCGCCTAGAGGTTTTGGAATGCATGCCGTTTATATCCAGTCAGTCGAAAGGGAAACCGTGCGAAACACGCTGTGGATTGTGCTTATAGGTTAGCGGGCTCTCAGGAGCTCGTCTCGAATATCTATGAACCTTGCCCGCCGCCGCAAATGATTAAACTCATACGGCAGGCGAGCTCAGAAATTGCCACATTTTAACCACCGAGGTGATTACATTTCTGTCAGCTTGGGAGTGCATCGAGCCGTTCAATATTTGGCTTGGTCGACAGCGTTGGCTTTGCTCTCGGCTACTGGGGGTTGAGTGCCTTGCTTTTGGGCAATTTGGTACGCGTCCATTGACCTCTTCATTGCAGCCTCCATGCGCGCGAACGTCCGGTCACCGCCACCTTCGGCCATCGCCAGAGAAGAGACGGTCAAAGCGGCTATGACAAACAGGGTTTTAATGGATTTCATGGGGGTATCCTCGAATAAGTTTTGGTCATCCCGTTGAATCCACATTGAAAAATGATTCTTGGGGCTGAGCTCAAGGCTCGATATAACTTTAGGACTCATCCCCTGTCAGAAACCTTAGGTGAATATTACAGTTGTGTCAGGCTGCCACTTTTCTCTTGAATAGCAGGCGGATTAATTCGTAAGCTCTCACTCATCCAAGCAACACTGCATCGTATTTAACCGATTAAAATTTATATATGACAATTTTGTAAGCTTCCCGTCATTTTTAAAGAGATTCGACGGTTTTTGAACAGCTGAACAGGATCTGAAATTCGCCGACGCTGATGCATTGTATTTAACCTTGAGTGTTCGATATGCGTATTGCGTCGTGATTGGTAGTTCCACAAAGGTGATTAGGTGTGAGTATTAGTTTTGAAAAAGCCGTTGGTTCTGCGGAAAGAGCGTTAATTTATCGCAGCCAAAGAGCGGAGGTGCTGAGCAATAATATAGCTAACGCCGATACGCCAAATTTCAAGGCCCGCGACTTGGACTTTCCTGCCTTGCTTGCAAGCCAGTCAAAACAAATGACGGATGCTCAGTTTTCTTTACAAACAACAAACCTAAAGCACATTGCTGGGAACGGATCAGCAGCCGAAATTGATGAGAGAGCTTTACTTTACAGAATTCCAAATCAACCGTCCCTAGACCAAAATACCGTGGATCAGCAAGTCGAGCTTGCGAAGTATACGGAAAATGAAATTCATTTCGAGGCAGCGTTCACCCGACTCAATGGTTCATTTAAAGGCCTGATTAAGGCTCTTCGTGGGGAGTAACTGCCAAAAAATAAGTACCCGAATTATAGAATAGGCCGGTTATCTCTGCCTTGGTTGCCCTAAACTCAATGTCAGCAGACTTCGACCCATTGCCTACCACATTATGCACATTGAACCATTGAGGCTGGCTGGATAGGTACTGAAGCTATTAGGGGTTCGGGGAGCAATGGAACAGTAAACGCACTTAAGCCCAGTACCTGCCCGCAAACCAGCGCTCTGTCTGGGGAGTACGATAAAACCACCGTTTTATGAAACCGCTTTAACGAACATCAGGAAGGACCGTAAACATCCGAAAAGCGGTTCGATAAACTCGTTTCGACAATCAGAGTTCTCCAATCAACAGTCACATACGAGTAAAGCGAACTCTAATTCGTGCTTACGTTGGTTTTCGGTTCCATTGCTCCCCAAACCCCTATTACTCCAGGAAAATGCCAAGAAGACGTGGCCCAGCTCATCTCAGCCTTGGGCTCATATCTGAAATGAGCCCAGGGAGAGCCTGTATATGGGAGCGTTAAAGCTGGAGCGGATCAGCACCATCAGGCGCTGATTTTGGAAGGAAAACCCAATGTTTCCACAGCTGCGCGGACTCGCTCAGGGTTTTCGCTACTTTCAACGTTGACCTTGCCGGCAGCACGATCCACCAAAACCCTTGCCTCGCTATCCAACGCGTGAATAGCTTTGGTGATTTTGCTAATGCAGCTGCCGCAACCAATGCCTGACACATCTAAGACGAACATAGTTATTCCTCTCGTATTGAGCAGCTTCTTTAACCGCAAACACAGCATAAACGTTGACATGATGGCAAGGTCAAGTCTTGCCTGCACCCTGGTTTGGGGAGATCGCAGAAAACGGAGTTCCGCACACTAAGCGACAACCGACCGGCTTCAGCCTTTGTGACACGGCCTATGTCCGGTTGGAGCACACCTCAATCAGGCGTCACCCGTCAGGGTCGGGGATCGTACGCGTGCTAGACCTTGCACTGGGTACGCAGGTAGGAGCCGCCAGCACCTTGTTTCTGGTCGCCCCCGACAATCGCCGCGATGTGGTTGCACAGCAACTCAAGAGACCCGTTTTCTCGCGAGTATCCGAGCTGGGCATCCGATATATTCCCTACAACCAACTTAAAGAGCATAGGGAAACGATTGGGCGATTCGACTCCAGTATCAAACCGTTGATGGAGATTTCACAGCGGCTCTAACTTTTCCTGGTCGAGGCTTGCCGGACTGCTTTAAAGCCGGAAATACCAATGTGAAAGGCGTTTGGCCATCCTTTTGGCTGCACATCCGGACTTGTCCGCCATGGGACAACATGATGGAACGCACAATGGCCAGGCCGAGCCCGGTACCGCCCACCGGAGCGCGCACGGCCGGAATCAACGCGGTAAAAGCGATCAAGGACCCGCTCCAGATGGGCCGGGGCGACTCACCCAAGTTGGTCACCGCCAAGGTAACGTTTGGGCCTTCTGCAGCGATGGCTAAGGTGACCTTTGAATTGGTAGCGGCATGACGGACAGCGTTAGACACCAGATTGGTGATTGCACGCTGCACCAGCAAACGGCCTCCCAAGATTTTTGCATCTCCGGTCACTTCCAAAACGATGCCCTTGTCTTCAGCGATCAGAGACAAATAGTCAGTTACCCGATTCACTTCGTGAGCGATCGTTATGTGTCGAACATGACGGGGTTCTGAAACAACAGTCTAAACGCCTGCTCGCAGGCGTCGTTGCGGGCTTCGCGGATTTTTTCCAGGGCTTGGGTCTCGCTCCCTGGGGCTGCACGCGACGGTCAAATCGTCAAGGCGTCACGCTGATGCCGTTGGGGGCCTTGCCGACCGGTACGGTCTTCGTGACCTTGCGGTCCTTCACGTCGAGCACGGAGACCGAGTTGGCGTAGGTGTTGGTAACGTATGCGTACCGTCCGTCACGGTCGACGACCACGCCATGAGCACCGGCGCCAGTCACGACTGTCTTGGCGACCTTGAAACTCTCCAGGTCGATCAGGCTGACGGTTTTGCCAGGCTTCTTGGGCGTGCCCTGGTTGGCCACCAGCAGCGTGCGCGAATCCGGCGTGACGTACAGCTGGATAGGCACCGTTCCGACGGCAACCTTGCGAATCACCTTGAATCGCCCCGGGTTTCCTAGACACTCTCCAAGCTCATTGCATAACGCCCATTCAAGATGCCAACGGCGGGTTCGGTGGCAACGTTCTGAGTTCCACAAGTTGGCTGTTTAACACCGCGTTGTCTTGGAGCAGACGTTGTTGCTCTCTGGCAAGTTCGGTCAACTGGGATTCTGCTTGGGTGAAACGGTCCGTCAGAAGACGCCGCTCCCGCTCGGCCACAGCCAACTTCGTTCGCGTATCAGCCAAGCACTGTTCGTCCTGGACATGCCGCTGCTCCAGTGCCTGATGGATCTGTTTCAGCTCGGCGAGTTGCCGTGCCAACTGCTCCTGTGCGCTGCGGCTGAGGATCAGCGACTCCTGGGACGTGTGCAGGGTGCTCTGCAGTCGATCGTGGTCCTGCGCCCAGCGTTGTTCCTGCCCGCCTTCACGGGCCAGCTTCAGCAACCGGTTCTGGTGGATTAGCCGGTCGAGCCCTTCGGGCAAACCCACCAGCTGGAAGATCTTCAGCCGTTCGATGTGCTCCATTATGTGCCGCGAGTTCGGTTTTAGTGGAGACTGGCGTAGCCACGTTAACCAGGTGCTATTGCTGCCGGCCTTGAGGGTTAGCAGTTCGTCGAGCTTGTTCCGATGTTGCTGGCTCAGCGGCTCGATCAAGGCACGGTAAACCCTGCGGTTGGCTCGTGCCACGGCTTCAGAACAGGCCCGATCGATCACCGTCAATGTCGGTAAGATCCGCCGTTGTTGACGCAGACTCTCCAGGGCCTGCCCGGCCAGTAACAAGCTTTTGTCGGTTTGCTGGGCCAAGTTGGTCAACTCGCGTACCAGAGCGCGAAAGTCCGAAAGCCCGAACGGCAGCAATCCAAGGTAGGTGCGCAGCTCCTGGGCGTGTTCGCGGCGGGTGACATCGCGCTCGCCGTACTTCGGCCAGCTTTCAGGCGCCGCCTGAACCTGTCGGGCCACCCACTCAATGACCGGATCGGGCAGCACGCTGTCGCTGGCCAGCGCGTAACCGGGGTAGCGCAGCAGGCAGAGCTGCACCGCAAAGCCAAGGCGATTGGCATCACCCCGGCGCTGACGGATCAGCGACAGGTCGGACTCGTTGAAGGTGTAATAGCGGATCAGGTCGTCTTGGCTATCCGGCAGGGCAAGCAGGGTGTCGCGCTCAGTGGCCGAAAGGATCGAGCGACGGAGCATGTGTCAGTCATCCCTGCGAAGGTACTGGTAGAGGGTTTCCCTACTTATACCGAACTCACGGGCTAACTGGGCCTTCGCTTCGCCGGCAGCGGCGCGTTGCCTGACTATGATGGCCTGTTCATCGGACAGGGCCTTCTTGCGGCCCCGGTAAGCACCACGCTGTTTGGCCAGGGCAATGCCCTCGCGCTGTCGCTCGCGAATGAGGGCTCGCTCGAACTCCGCGAAAGCCCCCATTACCGACAGCATCAGGTTGGCCATGGGGGAGTCGTCACCAGTGAACACCAAGCCTTCCTTCAGAAACTCGATACGCACGCCGCGCTTGGTCAGCTTTTGCACCAGACGCCGCAGGTCGTCCAGGTTGCGGGCCAAGCGATCCATACTGTGCACCACAACGGTGTCACCCTCGCGGACAAAGCCGAGCATGGCCTCCAGTTGCGGACGCTGGGTATCCTTACCAGATGCCTTGTCGGTGAACAGCTTGCCTACCTGAGTCTGTTCTAGTTGGCGTTCCGGGTTCTGGTCGTAGCTGCTGACCCGGACATAACCGATACGTTGTCCCTGCAAGCTGCCTCCGTAGGCTTCGCTAATGCTTAATGATCAGAGGCAGCTTCGCTGCCTCTTACCCTGCTTGCAATACGGGTACTCTCAATGAGAGACGCTGATAGACCCTTTTTGTAAGTTGAATACCTGGGCCAGGTGTCCATCCAACTCACCTTGCATATCGCCGATGAAACAGATTTTTGAATTGGCCGGTGCACGTTTAAGCGTTGCTTTAACCTTGTTCCGAAGTGGTGTAGATCCGAGCTTCAGCTCCTGGAAAATCAGCGAGTCATTACGGCCCTGCGGAAGATTGGACAGTGCCTCAACAGCTGCCTGACCAACCAAAGTCATATGCGGTTCACCACCCTTTATCTCTCCACCCGCCCAGCAGCAGTAATATTTTTTTCGGTCGTACTCGACCTAAAAAACCATAAATTCCAGCGACTGTCCTGGGCGAGTCCCCATTTTTTCCTGCACCTGCAATAGAGTTCCAGCCTCAGGCTTGGCTCCGGCGACAAGTGTCGATTTGATCGATGGCATATTCATTCCTTTTTGATGTCAATGACGTTCAGCACGTCAATTGTGTCAGGCTGAAATCTATGATATTCGTTAGCAAGTGTCAATAAAATGTACTTTCAACTCTAACCTGACGCTGAGGGTCTTGGCAGCCTGACATCAGGTTAGGGTATAGCCCAACCTGACGGATCGATTGACAGCTCATTATTATTCACTATGATTAACCCTGAGTCGAGCTATGGCAAAGCCACTCAAAATAAATCACAAAGGATAGATGATGAGCCAATCCAGCCCTTTGACGCACCAGGATGCCAACCATCGCGATTCCGCATGGGAGCGTGCTGCCAACTACGAGAAGGAAGAGCGCCCCATCCACCCAGTTAGCAAAATTGTGATCAAGGGGGCGGTTGATGTTGTGTTCTTTCGCTCGTCATCAGCGCACCTGGTCGTGGCAGGGGAAAACGTGGAAGCCATTCGTAACATCAAGACCCGCTTCGAGGGTGACAAGCTGATCATCGAGCAGGAGGGCATTTCCATTAGCGGCTATGGGGGCAATATTCACGTTTCTGGTACCGGCAACATTTTCGTGGGCGGAACGATCAATGTCGGTGGACGCCACGGCGGCGTCACTATGCAGTCCAAGGGGCGAAGCATCGTTGGAATCGCATTGCCTGAAGCCCCCAGTATCCGCATCAAGGGCAGTGGCGACGTGACCCTGTACGACCTTCAGCAGACCGTCCTCGATCTAGGCATCCAAGGTTCGGGCGATATCACGGCCTTTGGTCGCGTGGGTCTTCTGGACGCCGAGATAGCCGGTTCGGGCGACGTGGACGCCAGCGAGCTGGTCGCTACGTCCGCCAAACTGTCGGTAGTCGGCTCCGGTGATATCGACGCCTATGTCAGCGACTCAGTGAAGGCACGCGTGGCGGGTTCCGGTGACATCGTGGTGCGCGGTAACCCGCCGACCCGCGACCATTCCGTTGCCGGCTCAGGCGACATCAAGTTCAAGAAGAAGTGACGCTCCATGAAGAATGACCAAGAACGAACCGAGCTGTTGCAGCAGATCGACAAGCTGTTGACGGCAGTGGATTCGATGCAAACCTGCCTCGAAGCGCCCGAGGCCACAAACGCCGATGGCAGCTTTGACATTGCTCGCACCAACTTGCGTATCACGGCCAACGAGGCCGCGCAGGTTGTCGAACGTCAGCGAGGCGCGCAGGAGCAGCGTGAAAAGTCTCGTCCAAAAGTAACGCTGGCCACGTCGTTACTTGCCGGCGCTGAAGCGTCTGAATGGCAGGCCAACAAGCTCAAAACTAATGGCGATGAGGCCGGTGCCCGCCAGGCCAGCGAACATGCCGTCACTCTGCGCCGGATGGCATCGGAAGCGGCGATTACTGAACGCCGGCAGAGCATGCACCTTGTACCTACCATTGATTAGGAGTAACCCCATCATGGCAACCACCGCGAAAACCCGATCCGTCACGGCTCACGTCCCTGTGCAACTGGCCGAAAAGGTCGATTTGATGGCTGAGCGCCTGGAACGCTCCAAGAACTGGATCGTCAAGCAGGCTCTGGCCGCCTGGATAGACCAGGAAGAAGAACGTAGTCGCCTGACCCGTGAGGCATTGGCCGATGTGGATGCTGGTCGCGTGATCGATCATCAAGCTGTCCAGGCCTGGGCTGAAAGCCTCAGCACTGACACTCCGTTGCCGGTACCGCGCTGATGGAGTTGAAGTGGACAAGCAAGGCGCTTTCCGACATTGCCCGGTTGTATGAGTTTCTGGCGTCGGTGAATCAGCCTGCCGCCGCACGAACAGTGCAGCAACTCACAGCCGCACCTTCCACGCTGCTGGCCAACCCGCGCATTGGCGAACGCCTGGAAGAATTCGATCCACGGGATGTGCGCCGAATTCAGATCGGCCATTACGAGATGCGTTACGAGATAGTGGATTCCACTATCTACCTACTGCGCCTGTGGCACACCCGCGAAGACCGATAGGTTTGGCTGGGCCAGGAACGGAATACATCAAACTGGCGAGCCTACGACTGATCAGAAAACCTTAGCGTACGATTTTTTCCGAATTCTGTAGGCTCCCCTAATCCAAGGCCAACCTCCTGTGCTAATTCGCCCAGTCTAGGGGACTATAGATCGCCAGTCATCAGTAGCTCTCTCAGTATGCTGAGATTTTTCCTGATTTCAACTTCTACCTTTCCAGAATAATCAAGTGCCTCAAGCGTATTCTTTGTTTGGTTCATTGCCTCTGCTATTATATCAATGGCAGTTTTTCTTGATGCTGCCATATTTTCTAGAGTCTGTTCCCCTGCATCTAGCATTGTTACGATATCTTGTTTGCTTAACTTATCATAATTCACGTTACGGAGTTGCTCTAGTATTAACTCTTGATTCGACATATATGATCCTCTTTATTATTATCGATTTGTTGTTTATGATAATATTAATTATTTCATTGTTCCAGAAAATAACAGCTGGGATAGTGTATTATAAAAAATATATTTCGAGCGAATGGGGAAAGTCGGTCGAGCCATGCGCATAACCAATCCATGGCATTGGACGCACAGTATATCGTTACCGGTGGATAAATGAATTAACCGCTCAATCCACTAGGTTGCGACGACGCAATCAGTTCGTGGACGGTGCGGTTTATCTATTACCCCCTCTAGATAAATGAGCAGGGACAAACTTCGCCACCCAAGATAGCACTTTTTCTACCGGCATGGGTTTCGCAATACCATAGCCTTGCGCTACATCACAACCTAGGTTCATCAGCAACACTTCCTGCTCAACCGTTTCCACCCCTTCAGCAATAACCTCGCGGTTAAACGATTTCGCTAGGCCGATGATCGCCTTAGTCAGCCCCAAGCTGTCTTTATCGATGAGTATGTCGCGTATAAAAGATTTGTCTATCTTGATTGACTGCGTGGGCAGTTGTTTAAGGTAGCTCAGCGATGAATACCCGGTTCCAAAGTCGTCCAACGAAAATGTCACACCCAGATCCTGGCAAGCAATGAGGCACTGAGTGACATGTGGTAAGTTTTCTATCACCACTGATTCGGTAATCTCAATATCCAACATCTGCGGCAAAACATTAGGGTGGCTGTCCAGCAAAAACTTTAGGGACTTTACAAAGTTTTCTTTTTTCAAATGTAATGCTGCAATGTTTACACTCACAGACCACAAATGACCCAAGTCCGCCCATTGTTCTATTTGACTGAGCGCCTGATCTATGACCCACTCGCCGATCTCCACGATCAGATCGCTCTGCTCAATCAACGGTATAAAATACTGCGGTAATATAAGTCCATCTCGCGGATGCTGCCAACGCAATAGTGCTTCAAAACCAATCACTGCCCCACTGCTCAAACTTATTTTTGGTTGATAATGCAAGCATAACTCACCATCATGTAACGCTTGGCGAACCCGTATTACGGTATCAAAAGCTGATTTATCCATCTTATCTTTTGATACATCAAACAAATGGAAACAGTTACGGCCACTTTGTTTGGCCTTATACATAGCCTGATCGGCATGACGTAGCAGTGTATCGGCATTCTCATTATCGTTTGGATAGAGCGTCACACCGATACTGGCGGAAATATTAATGCCTATGCCATCGATGATGTAGACGGCGGAAAGGGCAGCTAAAAGCCTCTGCAGGGCGCTTTCCAACACCTTGGGATCCCGCACACCCAAAATCAGCACGAACTCATCGCCTCCCAAACGGGCTACGGTATCTTCGATACGCATACGATGTTTCAGGCGATCAGCCACCGCCACTAACAGACGATCACCTATCTCGTGGCCATAGCGGTCGTTAATCTGCTTAAACCCATCGAGATCAAGCACGCCCACGGCAACCGTGCTGGGCTGGCTCTTTGCTTTGACAATAGCCTGATCAAGCGCTTTGGACAGCAAAAAACGATTTGGAAGACCCGTCAGCTCGTCGTGCTCAGCCTGCCATTGCAAGGTTTCCAGAAACTTCCGCTTTTCGGTCACATCGAAACGAATGGAAACGTATTTCTGCCCCCGCTGGCTGGCATCATCGTACATGGGTACAATGGTGCTCTCTACCCAATACAGGCTGCCATCCTTTTTACGGTTGCAAATTTCACCTTTCCATACCTGCCCACGTGAAACTTTTTTCCACATATCAATAAAGAACTCAGGGGGATGCTGCCCTGAGTTTAGTATGCGGTGGTTTTGCCCAATCAACTCCTGTGCGCTATAGCCAGAAATATCACAGAACTGTTCATTGACATAGGTGATTATTCCGGATTTATCGGTTTCCGAGAAAATAGCTGCCGCATCCACCGCTGCACGGTATCTTGCACTCATATATAAACCTAGTTCACCAAAATAATTATAAGGTCACTACCTGTTGAACCGTTCAACCAACGAGTTTAAACCACGGGATGTACTTTCAAGTTCCCGGCCACGAATCACGGCGGAGTTAGCATTCTTCGCTGTTCTCTCAACCGTTCCCGCTACGTTATTAATCTGCCGAGCAATATCTTCAGCGACACTAGCCTGCTCTTCTGAAGCGGCTGCCATTTGCTGGCTCATACCACTGATCCGTTCAACAGCATTGCGAATGCCTTGGAGAGCACACTGCGCCTCTATAACTTGCTGTACACCGTGGTCGGCCTCGCGAATACCGAGTTTGGCAATGCTCACAGCCTCATCTGCGCCTTTTTTAAGGGTTTCAATGACGTTTTGAATTTGTTGAGTCGATACGCGGGTTTTAGCAGCCAAGGCCCGGACTTCATCAGCTACTACCGCAAAACCTCGACCCTGCTCACCAGCCCTAGCCGCTTCAATTGCAGCGTTGAGAGCGAGTAGGTTGGTTTGATCAGCAATGGCTTGAATCACCCCCGCAGCAGCCATAATTTGCTGGGTTTCATTGGCAAGGTAATCCACAGCAGTGCTGATATTCGTGACGGTACTGGCCAGCAACTGAATGGCCTCACGGGAAGTACCGGCGACTTTATCACCTTGTTCAGCCAGTTCATTTGCTGCTTGCGCTTCCATGGCGGTTTTTTGAACATGCCCTGCCACTTCGTTGATTGAGGCCGCCATCTCCGTCATGGCGGCTGCCGTCATGTCCGTTTCCGCTCGCTGCTCCAGCAAGGCATTTTCAGTTTGGTTCGAGAGTAAGGAGGAATGCGCAGCGGCTTCAGCCACTTGGCTGGCCAGATCGCTTAGCCGAGTCAGTGCGGTTTTAAGGCGTGCATCCTCACTAATCAATATCATTTCCAACTGCGCTGAAGGGCCATACGTATCGCTGTAAGTGATGGCGCTAATCGGATCTGAAAAAGCGTCAGGGGCGCATTTCATGATATGACTCAACTGATGTTCCAGCCGCGTATAGGACCACCATCCTGTAACGAGAAAGAGCACGGCAGTTACCGCTTGTGCTGCCAGGCTTGGCAGCACGCTAGCCGCACCTATTGCCAACGCAGCCGCAGTTGCAGGTAAGACCATCCTCCTCATGAATGCCGCATAATGACGATTTTGGGGAATGGAATTTTTACCTGCACGCAACCGGTCATACAGCTTTTGTGCGCGATCAATTTGCTCCCGAGTCGGCTTGACTCTAACGGACTCGTAGCCTGTTAAGCGGCCATCTTCGAGAATAGGTGTCACATACGCACTGACCCAATAGAAGTCACCATTCTTGCAGCGATTCTTGATGATACCCATCCAGCTTTTGCCAGCCTTCAGATAGCCCCACATCAGCCCGAAAACAGCTGGAGGCATGTCGGGATGACGAACCAAATTGTGCGGACTGCCCAACAACTCTTCACGAGAATAGCCACTTATTCTCATAAACTCGTCATTCACATAGGAAATATTCCCATTCGTATCTGTAGCAGAGATCAATCGCTGCTGGACTGGAAATATTTGTTCAACGGTTGTGACAGGCAGGTTCGAGCGCAAGATGAGTCTCCATGAGCAATAATGGCATTATGCCATAATGCGTGACTAACGGGTCATGCGAAATAAAGGGAAATCACAGAGCACTGAGATGTTTGTACGCTAAGCCATGGTTCTCAGCTGCAACCATTATCTGACACTGGTGACTTCGGTTGAAGTCCCCCCTGCCAGTGCGAATAAGGGGTCATGCCGAGATAAGGCAAAAAATAGGGCATTTACAATGCAAGTAATTGATTTATAAGGGATCGTGTAACTTATAAGTTTTCCTGAAGGCTGGCCAAGATCTCGGCTAATCCGACCCTACAGTTGGCGTTGCCTCTGGAGTTTTCAATTTTGACCAGTAATTACCGAGCAAAATGAGTGAATTTCCCTTTATCTCGGCATTACCCCTACTTCAACTGGACGCTCGCAACGGCCTAGGTTGGGTTTTGGTTCCACTGCTCCCCAAAGCCATGAAGAGAGCAGCGGAACAGGAAATGCACTAAGCCAAGTCGGCTTAGCGTTCGTTTGTTGGGTAGCCAGACGCGGTCACCCGCGCCCAGCCCCCGAAGAACTGAGCGTGCTGCCTGTCAGCGCGTCACGCGCTTACTTGCCATCTACGCTGGTTCACCTCGACTGTGATATGCACCAGCTCTTCATGAATACTCAGCTGTTGCCGGAAGTAATCCGGCTCGGCGGCATCCATGACGGCGAGCGAAAGGATGCAGGCGTACTTCCCCTTGCCCACACGCCAGACGTGTAGGTCGGTGATGGTAGCCCGGATGGGGCTGGCCTCGATGACCTCCCGGATTTCCGCGATCACCGGGACATCCATCTCGGCATCGAGCAGTACGCGCCCGGTGTCACGCAGCAATCCAGAGGCCCAGATCGCGACCAGCCCGGCGCCGACGATCCCCATCACCGGGTCGAGCCAACTCGCGCCCCAGAATTTACCCCCTATCAGCGCCAGGATGGCGAGCACCGACGTCGCGGCGTCGGCCACTACGTGCAAATAGGCGGAACGCAGATTTAGGTCGTGATGATGGTCATGACCGCCATGCTCATGGTGATGGCCGTGTTCGTGGTGGTGGGCATGGCCATCCTTAAGTAGCCACGCACAGGCAAGGTTGACCAGCAGACCGACCCCAGCAATCGCGATGGTTTGATCGTAGTGGATCGGTGTCGGTGAGATCAGCCGCTCAACCGACTGGTAGAGCATTAACCCGGCAACACCAATGAGGAAGATTGCACTGGTGTAGCCGCCCAGCACCTCGATCTTCCATGTGCCAAAGGCGAATCGCGCATCGTGGGCGAAGCGCCGGGCTGCTGAATAAGCCAGCACCGATAGGCCGAGAGCCAAAGCGTGTGAGCTCATGTGCCAGCCATCGGCCAAGAGCGCCATCGAATTGTACAACCAGCCGCCGACTATCTCGACAAGCATCATCGCTGCTGTCAGAAACACGGCCCAGCGGGTATTTCTTTCGGCCAGCGGATTACCCTCATCGAAGACATGAGAGTGGTGCCAGCGCTCAACAAGGCCGGAAGATTGGGGTTTGGGGAGCAATGGAACCAAAAACCAACGTAAGCCCGA
The DNA here is from genome assembly GCF_009600545.1 of Pseudomonas sp. FSL R10-1339. Classification (NCBI taxonomy): domain Bacteria; kingdom Pseudomonadati; phylum Pseudomonadota; class Gammaproteobacteria; order Pseudomonadales; family Pseudomonadaceae; genus Pseudomonas; species Pseudomonas sp. FSL R10-1339. The sequence continues at coordinate 27,036 of NZ_WIVQ01000050.1, forward strand.
CTAGCTCCGTTCAGAGCCCTCTTCCCAGGCATCCGACTCGATAAAACCATTGCGCAACTTGACCACCCATTGGCGCCGTTATTGACCAGCCGGCTGCATTCTTGACCAGTTATTTGCATTCGGAGTGACCAGGAGGGGGGCAATAGAGAAAACGGAAAAAATCGTACGCTAAGGCCAAGCGTGTTTTGCTAATGAACTGTGCTAGCAGACAAAACCAGCGGCTAGCACAACATCGATTACTTGCATTGCGACACCCAGTACGAATTGCACGGTACTCCAGTCGTTTTGGGCAGCTATAAAATCGAATTTCGTTATCGAAGTTCGATTATTATGGATTAATCTGTGGAAAATCAGGTAGGCCAACGCATGACTAATACCTCCACCGATGACCGCAGCCCATGGTCGGTTTTTCTTATTTTTCTACGCCTTGGATTGACCTCCTTCGGCGGCCCCATCGCACACTTGGGATATTTTCGCGACGAGTTCGTCACGCGACGGCGCTGGTTGTCTGAACGCAGCTATGCTGATTTAGTGGCGCTGTGCCAATTTCTTCCAGGCCCAGCAAGCAGCCAAGTCGGCATAGCGTTGGGGCTATCACGGGCTGGATATAGCGGGGCGCTGGCTGCTTGGACAGGCTTTACGCTGCCTTCGGCCGTAGCTTTAATCCTGTTCGCGCTGGGCATTTCCAACTATGGGGATTCCGTTTCGCCGGGCGCGTTGCATGGCCTAAAAGTGGTGGCCGTTGCCGTAGTCGCCCAAGCGGTATGGGGCATGGCGCGCAACCTGTGTACGGATGGGCTGAGAGTCACAATAATGGCGATTGCCGCCTGTGCTGTCCTGCTCGTACCGTCCGCGTGGGGGCAGGTTGGTGTGATTGCTGCCGCAGGCATCATAGGCCGACTATTGTTCAAGCCAGCACATACTGTTGAGCACGACCCACTACCTATCACGGTCAGTCACCGGGCCGGCGCACTTTGGCTATCGTTATTTTTTGCCCTGCTGATTGGCCTACCGATCTTGGCAAAATTGCTGCCAAGTCCAACGATGGTGGTAGTGGACGCCTTCTATCGTGTGGGGTCACTAGTGTTCGGTGGTGGCCACGTTGTGTTGCCGCTGCTGCAAGCCGAAGTGGTGTCCTCCGGCTGGGTCAGTAATGAATCCTTCCTCGCGGGGTACGGGGCGGCTCAAGCGGTGCCCGGCCCATTGTTCACATTCGCCGCGTTCCTTGGTGCTTCGATGAGCACCGCTCCCTCTGGCTGGGTCGGCGGTATTGTGTGCCTACTGGCTATCTTCGCACCCTCTTTTCTGCTGGTTGTGGGAGCCATGCCATTTTGGGAGCGCCTGCGTCGCAATACAGGCATGCAAGCCGCGCTGGCTGGGGTCAATGCGGCGGTGGTTGGCCTGCTGCTGGCCGCGTTCTATCACCCTGTATGGACTAGCGCCATATTTCAGCCGCAAGACTTTGTCTTGGCCCTGGTCGCCCTTGTCGCACTGATGTTCTGGAAGCTACCGCCGTGGCTAGTTGTCGTCGGCAGCGGTGCAGCGGGTTGGCTGTTGAGTATCGCGCTGTGAGGCACGAAAAATGACAGATAAAGACCTGTACGGCGGGTTGATCCGCCTGCACATACTTCACCATGCAGCCGAGAAGCCCGTCTTCGGACTGGGAATCATCGAAGAACTGCAACGACACGGCTACGAGCTGAGCGCCGGGACGGTATACCCAATGCTGCACGGGCTGGAAAAGAAGGGCTATTTGACCTCACGCCACGAACGCACCGGGCGACGTGAACGGCGTGTCTATGAGATCACTGAGCAAGGCCAAGTTGCGCTGGTCGAGGCACGTGCAAAGGTTAAGGAGCTGTTCGGCGAGTTGATCGAAGGTTGCTGAGTTTACGGCTTCAACTCGGCGTCAGGCGGTTCACTGGCACCGCGTCAGACTAGGGCCGCTTTCTGCATTTTCTGACGCCAAGGCGTCAATCTCTATGGCCTCAACCTGACAGGCCGAATGCTTAGCGTACGATTTTTTCCGATTTCTCTATCGACCCCTATTTGGACCTGGTGTAGAACCTGGCGGCATGGATCTCGACGACAAACACGACGAAGTTCAATGCCCAGCGGGCAAGGGCAAGGGCAAGGGCAAGGCAGAGCGAGAGGACGAAGATCGTGAATTCGTATTGGCCTCTTTGGATTGGCTCACCATGAGCGACTTCCGCGCCTTCACCGCTGGCATCCGCCAGGCGGCATGATCCCAACCCCACCGCCCCGGCAACCGACTTGGTTGCCGGACCACCAGTTAAGGGAAGGACGCGATGAGCAACCAATACACCGTAACCTGGACGGTGGACGTCGAAGTAATGGGCGACCACAAAGACGCTGCACAGGTCGTAGCTGACCTTTATTTTCAAGAGCGTATCGCCGCAGGGGAGCACGGTAGCGCCTGCTCGTTTACCGTGGCTGGTTCGGATAACTTTCCGGTGGAAATCGACCTTGCAGATAGCTTGTCGGATCTCGAAGGCGACGACACACAATAATCACCTGGTGCGGTGGCCACCGCACCAGGGATACCCCGCGCTACGTTGAAATCTGACGAATCTGCAGGGCTCTACACCCCCACTTTTTAAGAGAATCCGCGCTCTAACTCCCTCCGCTTGCGAATAACCCCAACATCGTTGTAAATGGCGATGCCGAGCTGATTCATGTATTGGATTTCAACAACCAGTGCCATGTAAAGCAGACAGGTTCACTGCAGGAGCAGGACATGCGACAAGAGGTTTGCCAAGTGATGGAGGGAGGCGCGGAGGCGTTCGAGCGACGCTATCAACGCTTGGGGGAGAGGTTTGATTAGGACTGACCATCGGGCGAGCGTTGCTCTGGTGAATGCGATAAGGACTCGGCAATGACGAAGGGTTGGAGAATCCCATAGGACTTTGAAATAAATGTTAGGGCTATGCGTTTGCCGGCTGCCACAGTCGGCCATCATAGACAAGCCGGGTTCAGGATTCGACAACACCTCCACAGGGCAACGCCAATCATAAGGATGTTAGACGTAAACGCCATGTTCAATCTGATTCAAGAACCTATCCACATCTTCATAACCTAAACGCGTCGACAACATATCGCATGGGACTTGCCATCCTAGCCCGTAGGCCGGATCACGCAACCAGCGTTCGGCATGCTTGCGCGTTCCAAATACCCGCGTTGCTATCATCAGAACCTGCTCGGACCGCCCCACGAAGCACCTGTGAACCATGCTCCAGCACGCAATTGGGGCGCTAGGGCTTAACGCAACTATCTGCAAATCATTCATAGATTACATCTCGAAGATGTCACCGTTTAACCGCACAGCCTGCCAATCGGTTCTATTTCCCTACCTTTCTGCACGGCGATTTCGAGTAGCCTCCCTCGTTTTTCAGACCTCTTCTGTAGCAGCTCTCGGGCTTCCGCTTCCATTTGAGCGGCATCATGCCATTTACGGGTTTTGATTTTGCGCCGGCCTTTCATTCCATCTCCTCAATGTCAGTAATCATTACTATCAGCAGCCGCCGAATTACGCACCGCGCACCATAGTCACACCGCACAGGATAGCTCAGCCCTTGCTGCGGCCCATGCGAATGATGGTAGGGCCGGAAGCGCCCACACCAAGACAGCTTATCGGGGTGAAGGCCCAATAATTTCCGTTCGAATTCGATCCATCATTGAGTCCAGCGTGACGGTTTCGTCCATAAAAAGGTAACACTGCGTCAAAATCGTCAAAGGATGTACACCCATGGCAGCGGCCAGCGCTTGAACCATTTCAAGCGTAGGGCCCTTTCCGCCGCCTTCCAATTGGCTCAGGTAAGTCTGGCTGCTATGCCCCGCGAAGTCTTCCTGGCTGAGATGACGAGACTTCCTCATCTGTCTCAACGCCTTACCAAATGCCTGTTTCAGCTCCATTTTTTTCATTCCCATAAAAGGAATGATGAAGCCGTCTTGAACGTCAGACATCCATTAACTATTTTTAATATTTTGGGAGTTTTTTCAATGTTCAAAACGTATAGACATGCAGAGCTCAGCCCTGCAGCCGTTTTCGGTGGTGGCGTCGCCAGCTACTGGCAGTTCGTTGAGCTGGAGGTACACCATCCCTGGTTCTACATCGAATTGGTGAGGGATTATGGCGACGACATCGTGGGCAGCATGTTGATGGTCCCAACGGTGCCGATACTTCAACAGATGCTTTCGGAGTTGGATGAACGCTCATGGTTCGGCCAAGCACACCTGATGTCTCCTTGAATCGCCCCGGGTTTCCTAGACACTCTCCAGGCTCGCTGCGTAACGCTTTTCAAACTCTTGAATCGCCCCTAGTTTCGTAGACATCTCCAAGCCTTAAAATGAGGCCCATTAGGAGGTGCCATGAGCAACCAGCGA
>NZ_WIVQ01000051.1:0-31370 GCF_009600545.1 Pseudomonas sp. FSL R10-1339
GTGGCGGCCAGGGCCGCGAGTTCGCCTTCGGCGCGCTGGCGCAGGCGCAATTCGCGTACCAGCAGCCAGGTCAGCCACAGCAGGCCCAGGCACAGCAGCAGGGTTGCGCTGCCGATCAACAGGGCCGTGTGTCGCCAGTTGCTGAATATATGCTCGGTGGACAAAGCCACCACCACCAGCAAGGGTAACTCGCTGATCTGGGCGAAGTTGTAGAGGCGCTGCAGGTGATAGATACCGGACACGGCGGTAAAGCTGCCGTGGCGCTCGGTCAGAAAACGCAGGAAGATCGGCGTGTGCCCCAGGTCCTGGCCGGTATAGAACATGGTGGTGGCCGGGTACTGGATCAGCATGATGCCTTCGCTGCTGACCAGGCTGATATTACCCTTCGGGCCCAGGTCCAGGCCGCGAAACAGGTTCTGGAAGTAGCTCATCTTCATCAGGGCCACGGCGACGCCGCCAAACCTGCCGTCCGGGGTAGTGATCCTGCGGCTGAGTACCAGGCTCCAGTCATTGGGGGCATCGCTGGCAGGCAAGGGGCGGCTGATAAAGATGCCTTCAGTTTGCCCCTTGAGATGAACCTTGAACCAGGACTGTTGGCGAGCGTTGTTGAGCAGGGGCTCGACCGGGCGTGAGCCGGCAATCACCTTGCCGTCGGCATCCAGCACAAAAAAACCGGCATTGGACGGCGCCTCGGCCGCTCTGTCGAAAAGCAGGGGTTGTTGTGTCTGCGGCGAAAGCGAGGCCAGCGCCTGGCTTTGCACCAGGCTGACCAGGCTGTTGAGCGCCGAGTCATAGGTGGAAATGGTATTGCGGATATCACGGCTGATCAGCTGCACGATATTCAAGGCAGAGCGAGCCGCATCATCTTCGGTATTGCGGTATTCCCTGACCAGCAGGTAGCCGACGATGTTCACAATCGCAACCACCGACAAGGCGCTGGCCCAGACCAGCATGCGGCGGGTGATAACCGGTGTGCGCAGATGATATTTAATGGCTTGACCCTCTGAAGAAAAAACCATGTACAGCGGGCCTTTCATTCAAGGCTGGCACTCACTCAGGACAACTCTGCTGCACTGATTACGCAATTGCGCCCGGCCTTCTTGGCCTGATACAGGGCCTGATCGGCGCTGTTGATCAAGCCTGCTAGCTGGTCGCCAGGTTTAACCTGGCGGGTACTGACCCCCATGCTGGTGGTGAGCCGGCGATGGGAGGGCGTCAACGGTTCCAGTTGTTCGACGGCCTGGCGGATGCTCTGTGCCAGGTTGTACGCGCCACTGGCATCGGTATCGCTCAGCACCACTGCAAACTCTTCGCCACCATAACGGGCCGCCAGATCGGTGGAGCGGTGCATGCACTGCTGGATAGTCCGTGCCACACGTTTTAAGGCCTCGTCACCGTCCTGATGGCCATAGGTGTCGTTGAAATTCTTGAAATGGTCAATGTCAAACATGATCAGCGACAGCGGCTTGCCTGAGCGCTGCGCCCGCCGCCATTCCTGTTCCAGGGTCTGGTCCAGCTTGCGGCGGTTGGCCAGCCCGGTCAGCGGGTCGGTGGTTGCCAGCGCTTCGAGCTGGCGCTCGGCGCGTTGACGCAAATGCAATTCACGGCCCAGCAACCAGGTGAGGACAAGCAGGGCGCTACATAACATGAGCGTACCGATACCGACCAAAATGGCGTTACGCCTCCAGGCGCTGAACACATCCTCAGTGGCCAGTGAGACCACCACAATCAACGGCAGGTCACCGACCTCGGAAAAATTGTACAGCCGCTCATCGCCATCAATGCTGGAGAAGGCGATAAAACTGCCTCTGTGTTCTTGCAGAACGCGGACAAACACGGGGTTGTTGCTCAGGTTGGTGTGCGCGTCGGCGGATGCCGGTTCGGGATGCTGGGTCAGTGGCGTGCCATCAGTACTGATCAGTCGGATAAATCCATGGGGTTCCAGGTCGAGCCTCTGGAACAGGGTCTTGAAATAGTCCAGCTTCATCTGCGCCACCGCGACGCCGAGAAACCTGCCGTCAGGCCCGGAAATCCGCCGGCTGAAGCTGATGCAGCAAATGCCATCGTTTTCAGCTGAGTCAAAAGGGTGGGGGATAAACAGGTTGGGGCTGTTGGAGTCACGGTGCTCCACAAAACTTGGCCAGTGGCTGAAGTTTTCTTTGGGGCTGACTTCAGTGCGTGAGTCGGCGACCAGGTCGCCTTGGGCATTGAGCAGGTAAAAGCCGCCATTGGCCGGGGTCTGTTCGGCTTTATCGAACAACAGCATATGTTTCAGCGGCAGGGAGACACTGTTCAGGTCGCTGCGTTTTGATACGTCGATCAGTGCGTTGAGCGCTGAGTCGTAGAGATTTACCGTGTTTTGAACGTCACGCCCGACCAACTGCACGATATTGAGGGAAGTGCGGATGGCGGCCAGTTCTGCGGTGCGGTGTTCGCGTACCAGCAGGAAGCTGACGATGCTCAGAATGGCAATGATTGAAACGCTTGTGGCGCCGATCAGCAGGCGTAGGGTCAGCACGTTACTGCGCAAGATATGCTTGATGGCCATGCTCATTGTCGCCCTGGGTTCGGCCCCATAAAATGAACGCAATCATATGAAAAGGCCAGCTTTACGCTGGCCCTTTGTTCATGGATTAAAACACATCAATAGGATAGTCGATGATCACCCGATACTCATCCACATCGCTGTCCACGCTCTGGTAGGCCGTGTTGCCGCGGTTGGTGGCCCAGCGCAGGGTCACTGCCAGATCCTTGGCCTTGCCTTCCTGGATCACGTACTTGAGGCCCAGGTCGCGTTCCCAGTGATGGGCGTTCTTGCCTTCCGGGTTGTACCAGTTGCTGTAGCCGATGCTGTCGGGGTCGGCCTTGGTCAGGTCCAGCTCACCCCGTGAATACGACGCACTGGCGGTCAGGCCGGCGATTCCGAGGCCGGCAAAGTCATACTCATATTGCAGCTTCCAGGAACGCTCGTTCGGGCCGTTGAAGTCCGAATATTGCTGCGAGTTGTCCAGGTAAACGCTGTCGCCCTGATAGATATAGTCGAAAGGCGTGTTGCCATTGACCCGCTGGTACACCGCGGTCACCTTGTGGCCGTCAATGCCGAGGGCCAGGTGCAGGCTGAAGGTGTTGTTGTCGATATCGCCCAGCAGGGCCTTGCCGGTGTCCTGGGTGTGATAGTAGTGCAGGCCGGGGTTGAGGGTGATGCCCTCGCTCATCTCCCAGGTGTAGTCAAAGTCGTAGTAGTACTGGTTCCAGATATCCTGCAACTGGGCGGCGTAGAGGTTGCTGGTGATTTCTGGCACGCCGCTCCAGGACGCGCCGGCCCAGGTGATGTGCTTGCTGCTTTGATCGCCCAGGTCACCGTAGGTGGTGGTCAGGCGGCGCATGCCACTCTGGTTGTAAGGTTTTTCAAAACTGACCTGGCCGCCTTCGAACATCCAGCCTTCGAAGCTGGTGTTGGTCAGGCTGACACCGCGAAAGGTCTGCGGCAACATGCGGGTTTCACCGCCGGCTATTACCGGATTGGTGAGGAACATATCACCGGCTTTGAGCTCGGTATCGAAAGCGCGGATTTTCAGTGCGGCACCGGCAGACGAAAAGGCGGTAGGCGCTTTGCCGTTGCCATCACTGACTGGCAGGATGCTGCTGCCATCGGTGCCACCACCGCCATCGAGCTTGAGCCCGAGCAAGGCGTAGGCATCCAGGCCGAAACCTACCGTACCCTGGGTGAAGCCCGATTCGAACTTGCCGACAAAACCCTGGCCCCATTCCTTGCTGTCATCAGCATGGGGGCTGCGGATATCGTGGTTCATATAGTAATTGCGGGCGTGGATCTTAAGGCTGGAACCTTCGATAAAACCGTCTTTGGTTGAGTCTTCGTCGGCGTGGGCGTAGGTGGGGATCGTTGCAGCCAGGGCAATGAATAACGGACTGAGTTTGTGTGAGTACTTCACCAGTTTGTTGCTCCTTGAAAGTGGCGGCAGTTTTTATTTTCTTTGCAAATTCTGTTCTTGTTCGAAGGGCTCCCAGTGTTGGCAGCGCTTTTTTTAAAACAAAAAAAAGCCGCTATGATAGCGGCTTTTGAAACAGTCAGTCACATGTGTGACAGATGACCGACTGGGTCGGGAAGTCTGCGAGTGAGCAATCAGCTGTCTTTGGCTTGATCGGAAACACTGGCTTTTGCCTGTGTAGGCTGCGGTTTTGCGTCGTTTTGATGGCGTGCTGTCAGCTCTGACTGATGCTGTTCAAACGATGCCGCGCGGGCCGCATTTTGTGCGACGAATGCAGGGGACTCTTCCGCCATGGCCAAAGGCGACAACAACAAAGACGACAAAACGAAAACGCTAGCCATACCCATACTGCTGGACATTTCAAAGACCTTCTTGCTTAGCAAGTGCTGTGTGATGGGTTAAATCTATAGCGCCAGGCAGGGGCGAAAAAGCCTTGTTTTAGACAAGGGCTTTTGCGTTTTGAGTAACAAATGCGAGGGCCGTGGACTAGAGCCTCGGCAGCTACAGGAAAACTGCAACTGTGGGAGCGAGCCTGCTCGCTCCCACAATAGGGCTTGACCTGCAACAGAGTATCTACAGTGCTACAGGTCAAGCGGGCAGATCCAACCCGAATGTATTGCGCCCGCCGTCGCTGTGCACAAACACCTCGCCGCCATGCATCTGTGCAATCGCCTTGACGATGGCCAACCCCAGCCCGTGGTTGGCACCGCTGTTGTGGCGGGCCGCGTCCACCCGGTAGAAACGCTCGAACAAGCGCGGCAAGTGTTCTGCGGCAATCGGTAGGCCGGGGTTGCTGATGCTGATTATGGCCCGCCCGGAATTCTGCTCGATCGACACCTCGATCGTTTGCCCGGCTTCGGTGTGCTGCACGGCATTGTTCAGCAAGTTGATCAGCGCCCGGCGCAGGTGGGGTTTTTCGATATTGACCCGGGCATCGCCGCTGACCCGCACCACAACCCGGGCGTCTTCAAGAATAAACTCCAGATACTCCAGGGTGGTCGCCACTTCATCAGCCAGGGAGGCGCTCGACAGCTTGCTGGCCTTGCTGCCCTGATCGGCGCTGGCCAGGAACAGCATGTCGTTGATGATGCTGCGCAGGCGCTCAAGCTCTTCGAGGTTCGACTGCAGCACTTCAAAGTAATGCTCGGCCGAACGCCCCCGCGTCAGCGCCACCTGGGTCTGGCCAATCAGATTGGTCAGCGGCGAACGCAGTTCATGGGCCACATCCGCATTGAATGACTCCAGCCGGGTCCAGGCCTGCTCGACGCGGTCCAGGGTCGAATTGAAGGCACTGACCAGTTGGTCCAATTCCGGAGCCAGCGGTGCCAGGTGCAAACGCCCCGACAGGCGCGGTGGAGCCAGCTTTTGCGCTTCTTCAGACAGCTTGATCAGCGGCTTGAGGCCGATGTGCGCCACCCAATAGCCGAGCAATGAGGCCAGCAGTACGCCAATCGTTGCCAGACTTATCAGGGCAAGCAGCAAGTGATGCTGGGTCTGGCGAAAGGTCTGGGTATCGATGGCAATCAAAAAGCGCAGCGCCGGGCGCTGCTCTTTGGCTGGAATTTCGCTGATCAATACTTTGAACGGGTAGGCCTGGCCGGGCAGGCGCAAGTCCCGCACGCCCACGGGTCCTTGGGCAAATTTGCGCACGGCTGCCTCGGGGTTGCCGTACTCATAGGCCGGGTCTGAACTGATCGCCCAAAACCGGATGCGTTTGTCCTCTTCGCTGAGCAGCTTGAGCTTGGTGCTCATCTTGGCCCAGTGCTCGGCGTTGCCGTAGCGGTTGATCGATGACTCAAGCACGCTGTAGCGGGCATCCAGCTCTGCTTCAGGCAGGCGGCCGATACTTTTGTCGACCTGCTGGTACAGCGCTCCACCAATCAGCACAAACACCAGTAATGCCACCAGGGCGAACATTGCGCTCAGGCGCATGGCGATGGAGTTCAGGGCGGCGGGGCGCTTAAACACTGCGCCGCTCCAGCACGTAGCCCATGCCGCGAATGGTGTGCAGCAGCTTGTGTTCGAATGGCCCGTCGAGCTTGGCGCGCAAGCGTTTGATCGCCACTTCGACCACGTTGGCGTCACTGTCGAAATTGATGTCCCAGACCATCTCGGCAATGGCGGTCTTGGACAGGATCTCGCCCTGACGACGGGCCAGCACGCTGAGCAATGAAAACTCCTTGGCGGTCAGGTCCAGGCGGGCTCCGGCGCGGCTGGCCTTGCGGCTGATCAGATCTATCCACAGGTCGTCGACGGTCACTTGCACCGGTTCGTGACCGCCGCTGCGGCGGGTCAGGGCTTGCAGGCGGGCGACCAGCTCCAGGAACGAGAACGGTTTGCCCAGGTAATCGTCAGCGCCTTCGCGCAACCCGCGTATGCGGTCTTCCACCCGTTCGCGGGCGGTGAGCATGATCACCGGGGTTTGCTTGCGCGCGCGCAAGGCCCGCAGTACGCCAAAGCCATCGAGGCCAGGCAGCATCACATCGAGCACGATCACGGCGTAATCGCTCTCCATTGCCAGGTGCAGACCTTCGATGCCGTCGCGGGCCACATCCACTGTGTAACCCTGCTCGGTCAGGCCGCGGTGCAGGTAGTCGGCGGTTTTTTCTTCATCTTCAATAATCAGAACGCGCATGACCCGCCTCAGTGATTCGTCGCCAGCAAGCTGACGGGTTTGGAACGATGGAACAGTCGTTCAAGCCACAAGTATATGACCGGCGTGGTAAACAGCGTCAGCGCCTGGCTCACCAGCAGCCCGCCGACAACGGCAATCCCCAGAGGCTGGCGCAGTTCGGCGCCGGTGCCGTAGCCCAGCATCAGCGGCAGGGCGCCGAGCAGCGCGGCGAGAGTGGTCATGATGATCGGCCGAAACCGCGTGATACACGCCTGGTAGATGGCCTCTTCGGGGCTCAGGCCACGGGTGCGCTGGGCATCGAGGGCAAAGTCGATCATCAGGATGCCGTTTTTCTTGACGATACCGATCAGCAGCACCAATCCGATCAGCGCCATGATCGAGAAATCCTGGCCACATATCCACAGCATCAGCAGCGCGCCAAGCCCGGCCGAGGGCAGGGTGGAGATGATGGTCAGCGGGTGTACAAAGCTCTCGTACAGCACCCCCAGAATGATATACACCGCCACCAGCGCCGCGAGGATCAACCACGGCTGGCTGGCCAGCGAACTTTGAAAGGCCTGGGCGGCGCCCTGAAAGTTGCCACTGATGGTGCCGGGCATGCCGATGTCGTTTTTTGCCTGATTGAGCATCAGCACCGCATCGCCCAGGGCCACGCCGGGGGCGAGGTTGAACGACAGGTTGGCGGCCGGGAACATGCCGTCATGGCTGATGGACAACGGCCCGCTGATGGGCGCATCGACCCTGGCCACGGCCGACAGCGGCACCATTTCCCCGGTCAGCGGCGAGCGCAGGTAGAAGTAATTGAGGCTTTCGGCCTTGCCACGCTGCTGCGCGTCGACTTCCAGAATCACGTTGTACTGGTTGGTCTCGGTCTGGAACTCATTGACCTGGCGCTGACCGAAGGCGTCGTACAGTGCTTCATCGACATCGGTGGCGGTCAGGCCAAAGCGCGCCGCCGCATTACGGTCAATGCTGATATGGGTGATGCTGCCCCCCAGTTGCAGGTCGTTGGACAGATCTCGAAAGGCCGGATTGGCGCGCAGTTTTTCGGTCAGGCGCTGGGTCCAGGTGGTGAGCGTCGGACCATCGTTGCTCTTGAGCACATATTGATACTGACTACGACTGGGGCCCGAGCTGAGGTTGATATCCTGGCCGGCACGCAGGTACAGCACGATGCCAGGCACCTTGGCCAGTTGCGGGCGAATGCGGTCGATAAATTCACTGGCCGACACGTCGCGCTGGCCGCGGTCCTTGAGGGCAATCCAGAAGCGGCCGTTGGCGATGGTCTGGTTGCTGCCGGTCACGCCCACGGCATGGGAGAACGCCTGCACGGCCGGGTCGTTGCCGATGATCTCGGCCAGCGCCAGATGCTTTTGCGTCATGTCCGGGAATGAAATGTCGGACGCCGCCTCGGTGGTGCCGAGTACAAAGCCGGTGTCCTGCACCGGAAAAAAGCCCTTGGGGATCAACACATAGCCGGCGATAGCCATGGCCAGGGTCACGGCGAAAATCCCCAGCATCAATCGCTGATGCGCAAGGGCCCGCTTCAGGCCTTTTTCATAGAGGCCCAGCAGGCGCTCGCCAAAGCCCGGCCTGGCATCGGGCTTGTGTTCCGGTGTGCGCATAAACAGCGCGGCCAGTGTGGGCGCCAGGGTCAGCGATACCACCACGGAAATCATGATGGTCGAGGTCGCGGTCAGGGCGAACTCCTTGAACAACCGCCCGACCACCCCGCCCATAAACAGCAGCGGGATAAATGCGGCCACCAGTGAGACGCTGATGGATACCACGGTAAAGCCGATCTCGCTGGAGCCCTTGATCGCTGCGTCGCGCATGCTTTCTCCGGCTTCCAGATGGCGGTGGATGTTCTCCACCACCACAATCGCATCGTCCACCACAAAGCCCACCGCCACCACAATGGCCACCAGCGTCAGGTTGTTGAGGCTGAAGCCCAGCACATACATCAGTGCGAAACTGGCGATCAGCGACACGCCGAGTACCGCCGACACAATCAGCGTGGCCGACCACTGGCGCAAAAACAGCGCCATCACCGCAACCACCAGCAGCACGGCGATCAGCAGGGTGATTTCCACTTCATGCAGGGAGGCGCGAATGGTCTTGGTGCGATCGCTCAGCACCGTCACTTCGACCGAAGCCGGAAGCATGGCCTGCAGACCGGGCAGGGCGGCCTGGATGCGGTCTACCGTGTCGACGATATTGGCCCCCGGCTGGCGCGAAATCACCAGGTTGAGCCCCGGCTGGTGGCCCGACCAGGCCTGAACATAGTCGTTCTCGGAACCGTTGATAACCCGTGCCACATCCCGTAGCTGCACGGGGGCGCCATCCTTGTACGAGACGATTAACTGGCCATATTCATCCGCGTCGAACAACTGGTCGTTGGTCGACAGCGTAGAAATGCTCGACGGGCCATACAGCGCGCCCTTGGCCAGGTTGAGGCTGGTTTGCTGGATCGCCAGGCGGATATCGGCCAGGGTCAGGCCGATGGCCGCCAGCTTGTCGGCCGAGGCCTGGACGCGGATCGCCGGGCGTTGCTGACCGGTGATATTGATCAGGCCCACACCATCAATCTGGCTGATTTGCCGGGCCAGCAGGGTTTCGACGTAATCGCTCAGTTCAGTGCCTGGCATCTGCAGCGAACTGATGCTGAGGATCAGTACCGGGCTGTCGGCCGGGTTGACCTTCTTCCAGGTCGGCAGGGTCGGCATGTCCTTGGGCAGTTTGCCGGACGCGGTGTTGATCGCTGCCTGAACCTCTTGCGCGGCGGTGTCGATGCTTTTGTCGAGGGTGAATTGCAGGGTCAGGGTGGTCGAGCCCAGGGCGCTGCTGGAGGTCATCTGGGTCATGCCGGGGATGGCGCTGAATTGCACCTCCAGGGGCGTTGCCACCGAAGACGCCATGGTGTCCGGGCTGGCGCCGGGCAATTGCGCAGATACCTGGATGGTCGGGAATTCCGCCTCGGGCAAGGGCGCCACGGGTAACCGGGGAAAGGCAATCAGCCCCACCAGCACCAGGGCGAAGGTCAGCAATACCGTGGCGACCGGGTGATCGACACACCAGGCGGACACCGAGCGGCTGCGGGTCATGGCTGCACCCGGGCAGCCGTTGGCCCGCTCAGGACTTCAACCCGCGAGCCGGACTTGAGCCGCGACTGGCCATCGCTGACCAGTGTGTCGCCGGGGTTGACGCCGGTGATGATGCTCAGTTCGGTGTCCTGAAAAGTCAGCTGCACGGGAACGGTTTCGACCTTGTCGCCGCTGACCCGGTAGACGAAGTAATTATCCAGCCCGCGCTGCACCACTTGCGGTGGCACCACCAGGGCGTTGCGGTCCAGTCCGGTCTGGATTTCGACATTGACCAGCTGGCCGGGCCACAAGCTTTGCGTGGAGTTGTCGAACTGAGCCTTGGCCTTGATTGTGCCGGTGGTTGCCGAGACCTGATTGTCGATCAGGCTAAGGCGGCCCTCGCCCAGTTGCGTGCCGCTGCTGTCGGTATTGCCTACAAAGGCTTTGACCCGGGCCGGTTGTTTGGCCGTGAGCAAGTCGTGGAGCAGGGGCAAGTGCTGCTGGGGCAGGGAAAACTCCACGGCAATGGGGGCGATCTGGGTCACGGAAAACAGCCCCTGGGCATCGCTGACCCTTAGAAAGTTACCCGCATCTACTGCGCGAATGCCCACGCGCCCGCTGACCGGGGACTGGATTTGCGTATAGGACAACTGCACCTGTGCCGCGGCAATCGCCGCCTGATCACCCTGTGCCGAAGCCTTGAGCTGATTGACCAGGGCTTGCTGCTGATCGAGGGTTTGCCGGGACACGCCATTGTCCACGCTCAACAACTGATAGCGCTTGAGGTCGGCCAATGCGACCTGCAGTTGCGCCTGGTTTTGTCCCAGTTGGGCCCTGGCCTGATCCAGGCTGGCCTTTATCGAGCGGTCATCGAGAGTAGCCAGCAGGTCGCCAGCCTTGACCGTCTGGCCTTCCTTGACCCGAATACCCGTGAGGATGCCGTCGATTTGCGGACGTATGATGACGCTGTGCAGCGACAGTACGGCGCCAATCCCGTTGATATAGCGCGGTACATCCTGTTGCAGGACTTGCACGACCCGCACCGGCACTGGCGCGCTACCTGCCGATTTGCCGGGCGCCGGGCGATTGAGCCACCAGACGCTGCTACCCATCAGGGCAATCAGCAGCGTGCCCAGCAAGATTTTTTTGGTTTTATTGGGCATGCCGGATAGACGCCGTGTGCGTGGAATGGGGGCTTATAGAAAGGTTATAGCGTGTGGACCCGGTCATAACGGTGACGGCTAACTGACATTTGTGACAGCTTTAAGGTTTGTAGCAGCTGCCTCGTTCCTTCGGCAGCTGCTACGTCACGGGTTTTCACCGCGGGTTGGATTATTTTTACGACCAGCGAGTGCAACCTATACAGGGTGCGCAGGTATACTGGGCGGTCTTGCGCCATCCGGCCTGTTTATTTCCCGTATATCGGAGCTTTCATGACTTCTCCTACACCAACGACCGCTCCTGATGCCGTGAGCACCGAGAACCTCGATACCCCGGAAAAACCGGTCATTCCTGCGTTCACTTTTCCGTTCAAGCCATCGGAGTTTGCCAAGGCCAAGTCCCAGGGCAAGGCGTACTACCAAAAAAGCGGCCTCGGCGGTCATGATAAAACCCCTAACGCGCCCCCTCATGGCACCCGCAAAACCATGGGCAAACGCTAATTTTATGCCCTAAAAAGTGGCAATATGCCATTAGTGTTTGTTCAGGCCTGATTAACTCCTTTAGTCATGCGCCAGATCAGTATTTGCTTAATAGGTGCGCTTAGAGTCGACGACCCTGCCGACTCTTCTCTAATAATCCGAGCGCGCCCGTCATGAAAATCAATCTACCGATTACCGGCCGACCCGTTGATTTTGCCCCCGACGCCAACATCCTCTCCACCACTGATCTCGACAGCACCATCACCTACGCCAACCCTGACTTTATCGAGGTCAGCGGTTATGAACTGAGCGAGTTGCTGGGCACCCCGCACAACCTGCTGCGCCATCCCGACATGCCGCCCGCCGCTTTCAGCCATATGTGGCAGACCCTCAAGGCGGGGCGCTCGTGGATGGGTATGGTGAAAAACCGTTGCAGAAACGGTGATCACTATTGGGTCAGCGCCTATGTCACGCCGGTGATGAAAAATGGCGAGACCGTCGAGTACCAATCCGTGCGTACCCACCCGACTCCTGAACGTGTCGCGGTCGCCGAGGCCCACTACGCCGCTCTACGCTCGGGGCGCAAGCCGCTGTTGCCGGCCGGCTTGCGCCTTGGCTTGGGGGGCAGGCTGGCATTGTTTGTCAGTGCCGTATTTGGCGCCGTTACAGCCGTGGGCACGCTGTGGCTGGCCAGCGTTGACGCACAGGCCGGGCTGTTGATCTGGCTGCTGGGCAGTCTGTTGAGTTCGCTGGCCATTGCCTGGTTGCTGCGGCCTTTGCATGCATTGACCCGTCGCGCCAAAGGCGTTGGCGACAATCCGTTGAGCCAGCAGATTTATACCGGGCGCCGTGATGAGTTCGGCCAGATCGAGTTTGCCCTGCATATGCTTGAGGCCCAGGTCGGCGCTGTGGTGGGGCGTATCGGTGATGCCTCGCAGCGATTGGCCGGGCACGCCAGCGAACTGGTTCAGCATCTGCAAAGCAGCCATGCCAGCACCTTGAATCAACAGTTGGAGACCGATCAGGTGGCCACTGCTATCAACGAAATGGCGGCGAGTGTGGCGCAGGTAGCGATCAACGCCCAGCAGGCGTCGCAAGCAGCCGATCGGGTGCAAAGTGAAACCCGTGAAGGCCATCAGCTGGTGACGCAAAGCCGCAGCACGGTGCAGCACCTGGCGACGGAGCTGGAGCGAGCCACCGAGGTGGTGCATCATCTGGAAAGTCACAGCAGCGATATTTCCTCGGTGCTGGAAGTGATCCGCAGTATTGCCGAACAAACCAATTTGCTGGCGCTCAACGCCGCTATCGAAGCGGCCCGCGCAGGTGATCAGGGCCGCGGCTTTGCCGTGGTGGCCGATGAGGTCCGTGGTCTGGCCCAGCGTACGCAGCAGTCGACCAGTGAAATCCAGGCCATGATCAGCGCTCTGCAAGAAGGTGCCCGGGCGGCGGTGCAGGTCATCCAGCAAAGCAGTGAATACGCTCAGAGCAGTGTCAATCAGACCCAACTGGCCAGTTGCGCGCTGGACGGGATCAGTGCACAAGTTCAGAAGATCACCGAGATGAGTGTGCAGATCGCCTCGGCGGTCGAAGAGCAAAGCGTGGTCAGTGAAGATATCAACCGTAATATCGCCGGGATTCGCAGTGCCTGTGACGTCACTGTGGATGCCGGGCAACAGAGCCATCGCCATTCAGGGGATGTCGCCGAGCTGGCCGCAGGTTTGCGCTCGCTTGCGCAAGAGTTCTGGCAAACCCGGCGCTAAAGCGCCTCGCGCTGGATCAGGGTCATGCCGTGCTTGTCGTACAGGCGCCGGGCGTTGTGGTTGTGCTCCATGACCTTGAGATCCAGGCAAGCCTCACGGCGCTGGCGGAAAACGGCAAAGACATGGTTGAGCAGTGCGCCGCCCAAGCCCCGGCCCCGGTGGTGCGGGTGTACCGCCAGATCCTTGAGGTAGGCGCTGGTCCAGGCCTGGGCAACCGCAACGGCCTGGCCCTCCAGGAGGATCACAAAACACAGTGCGGGATCGTACTCGGGGTCATGCTGCAGGCCGTGTTGCCAGTCCTGCAGGGTTTGGATGCTACCGGTGCCGTCGGTATGGCTCAGGCTGATCAGGGCATGTACCGGTTGCAGCAGCTCCTCGGTGAGTGCCACCAGGGTGAAGCCCTGGGGCCAGTGGGCCGGTGGCAATGGCTGGCGCAAATCTTTGCGCAGCAACAGGCAATACTGGCTCATGCTACTCAGTAACCTTGCTCGGCAACCGTGCGCGCGGCGAGGATCAAGCACTGTGTAAGCTCCGGCGAAGAGAACTTGGTCAGCACCGCATTGGCCCCCGCCAGGCGCGCCTTTTCGCTGTTCATCGCGCTGTTGAGCGAGGTGTGCAGCAGCACATACAGATGGGCAAAGTCCGGGGTGTCGCGCACGGTACGGGTAAAGGCGTAGCCATCCATTTCCGACATTTCGATATCCGACACCAGCACGTTGATCTGATCCGGCGTGCCTTGCAGCTCCAGTAACCGCTCGATGGCTTCCTTGGCGCTGCGTGCGGTGTGGCAATGCAGGCCCAGGTTGCGCAGGGTAATGACCGACTGTTGCAGGGCCACCTGACTGTCATCCACCACCAGAATGCGGGCATTGGCCAGCAGTTTTGACTCTTCTTTGCTGAGGCTGTCGCTGGCGTCCTCGACCTTGGCCGGGGCGATGCCGTGGATTACTTTTTCGATATCCAGCACTTGCACCAGTACACCGTCGACCTGGGTCACACCGGTGATATACGAGCGCTTGCCAGAGCCGTAGGGCGGCGGACGGATATCGGTGCTCAGGCAGTGCACGATTTTGCTCACCGCCTGCACATGCAGCCCCTGTTTGGAGCGGCTGACATCGGTGACGATCAGGCAACCAGCGTCCGGGTCGAGCAGCGGCTGCTCGCCGATGGCACGGCTCAGGTCGATTACCGACAGTGCCGCGCCGCGCAACACGGCGATGCCTTTAACATTGGGGTGGGACTCGGGCATTTTGGTCAGCGGCGGACAGGGAATGATTTCACTGACCTTGAGCAGGTTGATCGCCAACAACTTGCCGCTGCGCAGAGTGAAGAGCAGAAGGGAGAGTGAGTCTGCGCGGGCATTGTTCGATGACATAAAAATCTTCTGTGCTGGGAGCGATACGGGGTTATCGACCTGAATGTTACGGGCTTTAACCGGCCGGCATAAATCCCCTTGTAGATACTCTGTTGCAGGTCAAGCCCTATTGTGGGAGCGAGCCTGCTCGCGAACGACCTTCGCGAGCAGGCTCGCTCCCACAGTTGCAGTGTTCCTGCAGCTGTCGAGCCTGCGTTCCTCGGCAGCTGCTACGGGATCAGGGTTTCAGGCCCAACCGTTTGGCCATGCGGGCCAGGTTTGCCCGGTCAAGCCCCAGCTCCCGCGCCGCACTGGCCCAGTTGTGCTGATGGCGTTCCAGGCAGGTGCTGATCAGCTGGCGCTGGTAATTTTCAGTGGCCTGGCGCAAGTCGCCCACGGCATCCGACAGGCTCTGGGGGGCGATCGGCGCAGCGCTGGCGCCGGAGGTCGGCAAATCCAGATCCGCCGCCGTCAGGGTCAGGATGCGCGGCCGCGAGCTGCAATTGCCCAAAGCTTTAAGGGCGCTGCGGCCAATCAGGTGTTCCAGTTCGCGCACATTGCCCGGCCAGGAATACTGCACCAGCGCCGCCTGCGCGTCGGGACTCAGGCGCAGGCTGCCCAGGCCCATGCGCGAGCGGTTTTGCTCCAGGAAAAAGCCGCTCAGCAGCAACACATCACGGCCGCGTTCGCGCAAGGCTGGCACCCTGAGCGGGTAAACGCTAAGGCGATGGTAAAAGTCGGCGCGGTAGCGACCGCTGCGCACTTCTTCGGCCAGGTCGCGGTTGGTGGCTGCGATCAGGCGTACGTCGACCCGGTGCTCCTGATCTGAGCCCAGGCGTTGCAACTGCCCGCTTTGCAGCACCCGCAACAGCTTGGCCTGCACGGTCAGCGACAGCTCGCCCACTTCATCCAGAAACAACGTGCCACCGTTGGCAAGCTCGAACTTGCCGCGTCGGTCGTTGGTGGCACCGGTAAAGGCACCGCGCACATGGCCGAACAGTTCGCTTTCAACCAGCGTGTCGGGCAAGGCCGCGCAGTTAAGGCTGATCAGCGGTTTGTCTGCCCGTGGCGAGGCTGCGTGAATAGCCTGGGCCACCAGCTCCTTGCCGACACCGGTTTCACCGGTTATCAGTACCGTCAGGTCGCTGCCGCCCACCAGGGCAATTTCTTCCAGCAAGCGTTTGTGCACCTTGCTCTGGCCGATCAGCTCCTTGTTGGGCGAGCCATTGGCTTGCCGATAGAGTTCGGCCTTGCGCTGCTCATCCTCGACCCGCAATGCCAGCCGTTCGATCCGTTGAGCCACATTGACCGTAGCGGCAGCCAGGCTGGCAAAGGCCTGCAGGTCATCCAGCGAGACCGGCTCGAAGCGTTTGGAATCCAGTGCGTCGAGGGTTAGCAGCCCCCATGGGCGCTCTTCGACAAACAGCGGGCAGCCCATGCAGTCGTGGACTTCCAGGTGTTCGGCCAGCCCGTCGACCAGGCCGTCGTAGGGGTCTGGCAGTTCGCAGTTGCTGGGGAAACGGGTGGGCCCTGGACTTGCGAGCAAAGCCTGAAAGCGCGGGTGCTCGCTGACTTTGAAGCGCCGCCCCAGGGTGTCCAGGCTCAAGCCATCAACAGCCAACGGCACCAGCCATTCGCCATCCAGTCGCAGCAGGGCTGCGGCATCGCAAGGCAGCAGGGTGCGCAGCGCGTGCAGCAAGCGGCGATAGCGTTCGCTCTCGGGCAGATCACGGGACAGATCGTCCACCAGCGGCAGCAGGGTGGTCAGTAGCAGTTTTGCAGTCATTTTGACCTCGCGTAGTCTTTATGACTATATAGTAACTCGTGTCAAAATGACTATATTTGTATTAACTTGCTGATTTTAAAGGGTTTAATTGTTGGCACGGAAACTGATAAGTAAAGGGTAATTGTTGAAGCCTAAGTGCTCAGGAGTCACCCATATGCTTACTGCTCAGGATCGTGCCATCGTTAAATCTACCGTGCCACTGCTGGAAAGCGGCGGTGAAGGACTGATTACCCACTTCTATCGCATGATGCTTTCGGAATACCCGCAAGTGCGTTCGCTGTTCAACCCGGCCAACCAGGCCAGTGGCGACCAGCCGCGAGCACTGGCCAACGGCGTGCTGATGTATGCACGGCACATCGATCAGCTGGACCAGTTGGGCGATCTGGTGGCCCGGATCATCAACAAGCATGTTGCGTTGCAAATCCTCCCTGAGCACTACCCAATTGTTGGCAGCTGCCTGCTGCGGGCTATTGAAGAAGTGCTGGGCAGCGACATCGCGACCCCGCAAGTGCTCAGCGCCTGGGGAGCGGCCTACAACCAGTTGGCCGATATCCTGATCGGTGCCGAAGCTGCCATCTACGACGAAAAAGCTGCAGCACCCGGCGGCTGGCGCGGCGGGCGCGAGTTCAAACTGGCTGCCAAAATCCAGGAAAGTGCTGAAATCACTTCGTTTTACTTCCGCCCGGTAGACCAGCAACCGATCCTCGACTTTGCCCCGGGCCAGTATATCGGTCTGAAACTCATGATCGATGGCGAAGAAGTGCGTCGCAACTACTCACTGTCGGCGCTGGCTCAGGTCGGTCGCTACCGTATCAGCGTCAAGCGCGAGAAGGGTGGGGTGGTGTCAAACTTCCTGCACGACCGTCTGAATGTGGGCGATACCCTGGAGCTGTTCCCGCCAGCGGGCGACTTCACCCTGGCCAATAGCGAAAAACCGCTGGTGCTGATCAGTGGCGGTGTGGGCATAACACCGACCCTGGCGATGCTTGAAGCGGCCCTGGCGACAAAACGCCCGATCCACTTTATCCACTGTGCCCGCAATGCCGATGTGCATGCCTTCCGCACATGGATCGATGAACTGGCAGACCAGCATCCGCAATTGAAGCGTTTCTACTGCTATGACGAGCAGGGCGAGTCTGCAAATCATGTAGGGCTTTTGACCGAAGAAGTACTGGCTCAGTGGTTACCGCAAGAGCGTGACCTGGATGCCTACTTCCTGGGGCCAAAAGGCTTTATGGGGGCGGTCAAGCGTCATCTCAAAGCCCTGGGTGTGCCGGAGCAGCAAAGCCGCTACGAGTTCTTCGGCCCGGCAGCCGAGCTGAAGTAGGGCGCGTGGTAGCTGCCGAGGAACGAAGGCTGCTACAAGAGGCAGGCAAGACCTTAATCCCCCATTAATCCCCTTGCGCCACTTTTCCTGCAACGTTCAGATACATCCAGGCCCGGGGTCTGGGTGTAAACTGTGCGGCTTACACATAATCAGGCAAAGGGACGCGGGATGACCAATGACATGTTGCAACTGGGCCGGGAGAAACGCTTCCTGGTCCTGCTCGGGGTGATCTGCCTGGCGCTGATCGGCGGCGCGCTGTACATGCAGATCGTGCTCGGCGAGGCACCTTGCCCGCTGTGTATCCTGCAACGCTATGCACTGCTGCTGATCGCGATCTTTGCCTTTATCGGTGCAGCCATGCCTGGCCGGCGCAGCCTCACCGTGTTTGAAGTGCTGGTGGTGCTCAGTGCCATCGGTGGTATTGCCGCCGCCGGGCGCCACGTCTATATCCTCGCTCACCCGGCCGTGAGCTGCGGTCTTGATGTGTTGCAGCCAATCGTCGATGGTCTGCCGTTGGCAGCCGTGTTCCCCCTGGGGTTTCAGGTCGACGGGTTTTGCTCCACCCCATACCCGCCGGTGCTTGGTCTGTCGCTGGCACAGTGGGCACTGGTGGCCTTTGTAATGACTGCGGTGCTGGTGCCACTGGGCATCTATCGCAACCGGAAACAATCGAGCTGAGCCAGCCACCAATTTTTGCTTGAGCAGCCTCGTGCTTCCTTCGGCAGTGCGGGGCGTTTTTTTGTCCCTGCGCAAATGTAAAGAAGGCGTGATCCTCACGTCGAAAAAGGCTGTGCGACACTGCGACATATTGTCACGCGCAGGGTGTCGCAGGGCTGGTTTTGGTCTGACCAGTGGTCTTTTAAACGTATGACTTCGTGTAACCCAGCTGAGGCATTTTGACGCTGGCAAAGGGGTTGAAATCAGGGTTGCGAGACTCAACGCAAATCGGCTGTAGCCCTTTTTATTTGGGCGTTCAGGCGGGGTCAGGGGGGTGTGTTCATGCGCTAAAAAGGGGCATAAAAGTGCAGGGCTAAAGACGTGCTACAACTCTGTTTCAAGGGGGGGCTTGAACGCTTGGCGTAATAATAGGCAGGGATTGTTACCGTACCCGATAAGAATTATTTCGGGATGAGACATGGTTTATAGAGAGCTACCTAACTACAATCGCCCGCACTGAACGTCCAGCCTGCTCATCCCTGAGCCCAAGCGGGAAGTTGAAGGCCGACTGGGTTGTTCAATACAGGCGTCCCATGCGACTCCCAGGTACTGGCAACCCTTCTAAGTTCCGCACCAAATGGAATTGGTCTGTGACAAGGCCATTGACCACGTATCGAATAAGAAATCACTGCTAACCCGGAATTTTGCCCGTTCGCCTGATGGTGATAGAGCAGGCTTTCATTCAATTCCGGAAAAGAGCCAACCCTTGGCAGGGCGAAGTGTTGGCGAAAAAAACCAACTGCATTGTGCAAGCTGTTTTAGAGGTCGTGAGATGACTAAAAAAAGGTACCCCAGACTCCTTGGCTTATTGCCACTTTTCGGCACGCTGCTGCTGGGAGGTTGCAACATGACATTGCTCGATCCGGTGGGGCAGGTCGGGATCGAAGAGCGGAATCTGATCATCACTGCAACACTGCTGATGCTTCTGGTCGTGGTGCCGGTCATCATTATGACCCTCGTCTTCGCGTGGAAATATCGCGCGTCGAACACCAGCGCTACCTATACACCTAAATGGTCGCACTCCACCAAGATCGAAGTCGTGATCTGGACTGTGCCAATTCTGATCATCATCGCCCTGGGCGTGATCACCTACAAGTCGACCCACGCGCTGGACCCTTATCGTCCGCTCGAGTCCGACGTCAAGCCGATTACCATCGAAGTGGTGGCAATGGACTGGAAGTGGATGTTCATCTATCCGGAACAGGGTATCGCTACCGTCAACAAGATCGTGTTCCCGGCCAACACCCCGGTCAATTTCCGTATCACCTCTGACACGGTCATGAACTCGTTCTTCATTCCAGGCCTGGGCGGTCAGATCTACGCCATGGCCGGGATGACGACCAAGCTGCACCTGATTGCCAACCGCAACGCTGAAATGGAAGGCATCTCTGCCAACTACAGCGGTGCCGGTTTCACGGGCATGAAATTCAAAGCGATCGCGACTACTCAGGCTGATTTCGATGCTTGGGTAAGTGAAGTCAAAGCATCACCTAAACAGCTTGACCAAGCTGAATACGAAGCCTTGAGCAAGCCAAGTCAGAACAACCCCGTTGAACTGTTCTCCTCGTACACACCGAACCTGTTTCAGAAAATCGTCGACAAGTACGAAGGTATGACGCCAGGCAAGCCGGTGAAGCACGAGAAGAAAGAAGTGGCCGGGACCGATGTGGTGGACATGAGTTCGCATTCAGCTGCCGGGGCAGAGGAGTAAACGATGTTTGGTAAATTAAGTTGGGAAGCGGTCCCGTTCCACGAGCCGATCGTGATGGTGACCATCGCCATGATCGCGCTGGGTGGTCTGGCACTGTTTGCAGCAATCACGTATTTCAAGAAGTGGACCTACCTGTGGACCGAATGGCTAACGTCAGTCGACCACAAGAAAATCGGCGTGATGTACATCATCGTCGCCATGGTCATGCTGCTGCGCGGCTTTGCCGACGCAATCATGATGCGTACCCAGCTGGCCATGGCCACCGAGGGTTCGCCTGGCTACCTGCCACCTGAACACTATGACCAGATCTTCACCGCTCACGGTGTGATCATGATCATCTTCATGGCGATGCCATTCTTCACCGGCCTGATGAACCTTGCAGTGCCGCTGCAGATCGGCGCCCGTGACGTGGCCTACCCGTTCCTCAACTCCCTGAGCTTCTGGCTGCTGGTGTCCGGCGTTGTGCTGGTCAACCTGTCGCTGGGCGTCGGCGAGTTCGCCAAGACCGGTTGGGTTGCCTATCCGCCGCTGTCGGGCTTGCAGTACAGTCCGGGCGTGGGGATGGATTACTACATCTGGGCTCTACAGCTATCGGGGTTAGGTACGACGTTAACCGGGGTTAACTTCCTGGCGACCGTACTGAAGATGCGTGCTCCAGGCATGAAACTGATGGACATGCCGATCTTCACCTGGACCTGCACCTGGGCAAACGTCCTGATCGTGGCTTCGTTCCCGATCCTGACCGCTACCCTGGCACTGCTGACACTTGACCGTTACATGGATTTCCACATTTTCACCAATGAACTTGGTGGCAATCCAATGATGTACGTCAACCTGTTCTGGGCGTGGGGTCACCCTGAGGTGTACATCCTCATTCTGCCGGCGTTCGGTATCTTCTCCGAAGTTATCTCCACGTTCACCGGCAAGCGTCTGTTCGGTCACCACTCGATGGTCTACGCCTCCGGCGCGATCTCGGTGCTGGGCTTCATGGTTTGG
Source organism: Pseudomonas sp. FSL R10-1339 (assembly GCF_009600545.1). Lineage (NCBI taxonomy): Bacteria > Pseudomonadati > Pseudomonadota > Gammaproteobacteria > Pseudomonadales > Pseudomonadaceae > Pseudomonas > Pseudomonas sp. FSL R10-1339. Next base: position 21,020 of record NZ_WIVQ01000051.1, read on the forward strand.
CTGCACCACTTCTTCACCATGGGTTCGGGTGCCAGCGTCAACGCCTTCTTCGGTCTGGCGACGATGCTGATTTCGATCCCGACGGGGGTGAAGCTATTCAACTGGCTGTTCACCATCTACCAGGGCCGTCTGCGCTTCACCAGCCAGGTTCTGTGGACCCTGGGCTTTATGGTGACTTTCGCCATCGGCGGCATGACTGGCGTACTGCTGGCCATCCCGGGTGCTGACTTCGTACTGCACAACAGCCTGTTCGTTATTGCTCACTTCCATAACGTGATCATCGGCGGCGCAGTATTCGGTTACATCGCAGGCTTCAGCTTCTACTTCCCGAAAGCGTTCGGCTTCAAGTTGAACGAAACCTGGGGCAAGCGCGCGTTCTGGTTCTGGATCGTCGGCTTCTTCATCGCCTTTATGCCGCTCTATGCACTGGGCTTCATGGGCATGACCCGTCGTCTGAATGCCAGCACCAACCCTGAGTGGGTGCCTTACCTGTACGTAGCCCTGTTCGGCGCAGTACTGATTGCCATGGGTATCGCCAGCCAGCTGATCCAGCTGTATGTCAGCGTCCGTGACCGCAACAAGCCAGAGAACGCCTGCGAATTCGGCGATCCATGGAATGCTCACACGCTGGAATGGTCGACTTCGTCGCCACCACCGTTCTACAACTTTGCTGTACTGCCAAAAGTCGACGGTATCGACCCGTTCACCGAAGCCAAGGAAAACGGCACTGCGTACCAGGTTCCGGCCAAGTACTCGCCTATCCACATGCCTAACAACACCGCTACTGGTGTGTACATGGGTGCTTTGCTGACCGTCTTCGGTTTCGCGATGATCTGGCACATCTGGTGGCTGGCCATCGTGGGTCTGGTAGGTACGGTTGTTGTCTTCGTTGCTCACGCCGCCCGTGACGACCAAGGCTACATGGTGCCGGTCGAGACCATCGAGCGTATCGAGGCCGAGCAGCACAAGCGTCTGGTAGCCGCCAAAGCAATTCCGGCTACTCGTGTTGAAACCAAGTTGGAACAGGCTTAAACCATGTCGAACTTAGCGACCACTGCTGGACACGCTCATGGTCACGACCATGAGCATGAGGAACACCACGACGCGGGCGAGACAACCATTTTTGGTTTCTGGCTCTACCTGATGACCGACTGCATCTTGTTTGCATCGATCTTCGCGGTATACGCGGTATTGGTAAACAACGTTGCAGGTGGCCCGTCGGGCCACGACATCTTCGAACTGCCGTACGTACTGGGTGAAACTGCCCTGCTGCTGTTCAGTTCGATCACCTACGGCTTCGCCATGCTGGCGTTGTTCAAGGGCAAGAAACAGCAGGTGCTGTTCTGGCTGGCCATGACCTTCCTGCTCGGTGCAGGCTTCATCGCCATGGAAATCAACGAGTTCCACCTGTTGATCTCCGAGGGCTACGGCCCTAGCCGTTCGGGCTTCCTGTCTGGCTTCTTCACCCTGGTCGGTACCCACGGTCTGCACGTGACCAGCGGTCTGATCTGGATGGCGATCATGATGTACCAGGTGCAGAAAAACGGCCTGACCTCGACCAACAAGACCCGCCTGAGCTGCCTGAGCCTGTTCTGGCACTTCCTGGACGTGGTGTGGATCTGCGTATTCACCGTTGTTTACCTGATGGGGACTTTGTAATGGCTAACGCACATTCCGACGGCGCCAACCACGGCAGCGTGAAGTCCTACGCGATCGGCTTCATCCTGTCGGTGATCCTGACCGTTATTCCGTTCGGGCTGGTGATGTACCCATCGCTGCCCAAATTCACCACCCTGGCGATCGTACTGTTGTTCGCCGTGGTGCAAGTGGTTGTTCACCTGGTGTACTTCCTGCACCTGGACCGTTCGCCTGCACAACGCAACAACGTCACCGCGCTGGTATTTGCTGCGCTGGTAATTGTGCTGCTGGTGGGCTTGTCCCTGTGGATCATGTTCAGCATCCACACTGAAATGATGGCGAAGTGAGGTAAGACCCGATGTCCTTCAAGCACTTTATCCAAATCACCAAACCGGGGATCATTTTCGGTAACGTGCTTTCTGTGGCAGGCGGGTTCTTCCTGGCCTCGAAGGGGCATTTCGATCTTGCCCTGTTCCTGGCCGCGGTAATCGGCACCTCCCTGGTGGTAGCGTCCGGTTGTGTGTTCAACAACTGCATCGACCGCGACATTGACATCAAGATGGACCGCACCAAGAACCGCGTACTGGTTCAAGGCCTGATCTCCCTCAAGGTGGCGCTGGTTTACGCCACCCTGCTGGGGGGCGCCGGCCTGTACCTGTTGTATCGCGTAGCCAACCCGCTGGCGGCTCTGTTCGCCGCGATCGGTTTCGTGATCTACGTCGGTCTGTACAGCCTGTACTTCAAGCGCAAGTCGGTTCACGGCACGCTTATCGGCAGTCTGTCGGGTGCAATGCCTCCGGTCATCGGCTATGTAGCTGTGAGCAACAGCTTCGACATGGCTGCAATGACCTTGCTGGTGATGTTCAGCCTGTGGCAGATGCCGCATTCCTACGCCATCGCGATCTTCCGCTTCAACGATTACCTGGCTGCATCGATTCCGGTGTTGCCAGTGAAGCGCGGGATCAAGGTTGCCAAGAAGCACATCCTGCTCTACATCCTCGCGTTTCTGATCGCGACCCTGATGCTCACCCTCGGCGGTTACGCCGGCATGAGCTACATGGCCGTGGCAGCTGCGATGGGCATGTACTGGCTGTACATGGCGTGGACGGGCTACAAGGCCGTCGACGACAAGGTCTGGGCACGCAAGCTGTTCGTGTTCTCGATCTTCACCATCACCGCGCTGAGCGTCATGATGTCCCTGGATTTCAAAGCGCCTGCCGAGTTGTTACTGACTTACGCGCACTGATCTGTCCAGAGTGAAAAACCCCGCCTTCGAAAGAAGAGCGGGGTTTTTTTATGGCTTTTGTACAGGCTCGTTCGCTGTGTTGTGTGGCGTAATACCGTGAAAAACGGGCGGCGGGTTATGCGTTGTAGCTGGGGTGAAACAGGGCAGCGGTGATAAACAGAAACCAAGTAACTTTCGCAATTTCCTACGTTGTGCGGATAACTCGCCTTATATTTTTTATTGTTTATCGGTGTTCGAATGTACCGGCCTGATTCAATAATTATTTAAGATGCAAGGAGGGTACGGTGTTCCTGGTTTCCATAAAAAAAGCACTTGCTGTTGGTTTTCTTGTTTGTACTTTTGTTGAGGTCAGTGTTGCCAGGGATATCCCGGTTGGCATAGGTAAAAACCATGATTTCACGCTAACGTGCAAAGCGGGTAATTTTATAGGCGTTATTGAAGGGACAGCCGGTCGGCACTTTCAGACCGGTAAATGGGTACATACCAAGCGATACAAGATTACCCGTCTCAATGGCCAGAGTGGTGGTAACAAAGCCAATGTTAATCTGAGTGCCGGCAAAGCTCCGAACCTTGATGGTGGCAACATGGTGTACTCGCCGGACCGCATGATCCAGGACGGCAAATGGCACGATCTAAACCTTGTGCGTCAGAATCTGGCTGTGGGCAACGCCAGGGTCGAGGCTTTCTATGAATTTATTTTTGACAAGTCAGGCCCGGACCCGCGTTGCTGGACTGAAGCTATAAGGTTTTAAACCGGCTGCCTGAACCCTGTTTTAAATATGAGGGGTTTGCGCTCTTTCTTGTCGGTCGGCAGTCTGTAACAAAAAGAAGTTTATAGAGCAGAACTTGCTCATGATAAGCAGACGTGCACGGAGTGGAAATTGTGTAAGAAGCCCCTGGCTTGCAGTTGATGCAGCTACTGCGGATGTTAAAAAATAATGGGTGTTTTGGCTGATGTGAAAATCATATCAATGAAAGGCGTTGGCAAGTGCTATTCACACAATAGAGCTTTGATTCCCGTAATCCGCAATGTCGACTTCGAACTTGGGGTTGGCGACACCTGTGCCATCATCGGCCCGTCTGGCTCCGGTAAAAGTACATTGCTCAATCTCATCGGCCTGCTGGATTTTGCCGACGAGGGTGAGTACCTGCTTATGGGGCAGCCCGTTTGTGCAATGCACAGTGATGAACTGGCAGCTCTTCGAAAGATGCATATAGGTTTTGTCTTTCAGAACTTCAATTTGATCCCGCGCCTGAGCGTTATCAAAAACGTAGCCTTGCCGCTTCGTTATCGGGGCATCGACCGTAATCAGTCCATGGCTCAGGCGCTGCAGATGTTGCAGCGCGTGGGGATGGCTCAGCGGGCCCATTCTATGCCCGCCGACCTGTCCGGTGGGCAAAAGCAGCGCGTGGCTATTGCCCGTGCGCTGGTTGGGCAACCGTCGCTGATACTGGCCGATGAACCGACTGGCAGTCTCGACGGCCAGACCGCCAGTGCCATTCTGGAACTGCTGCTGTCGATCCAGCAGGAGCAGCGGGTCACCCTTGTGGTTGTTACCCATGACCATCAGGTTGCGCAACTTATGCACAGGCAGGTCATGGTGCACGGCGGCCGGGTTGAGGAGGTGCGCAAGTGCGAGCCCTGAGCACTTTGCTCCCCTCGGCACTGATACAGACACTAACCGAGGCTGTAGACAGCCTTCGTACACTGGGCAAACGTTCGGCCCTGGCGCTTCTGGGCATTGTGATCGGCAGCGCTTCAATCATTGCGGTCATTAATATCGGGCATAACGCACGGCATGATGTCGCCCTGATCTTTCAGGACATGGGCGTTGATAGCCTTTCGGTACTGCTCGCTGACAAGCCGGCACTCAAGAGTCACGTCTCTCCTTTGACATTGAGGCACTCAACAAACTCGACCTGGCAGACCTGTTGATCGCACCTGCTGCGATCGTGTCGCTGGAGGCCGGGTTCAATCGCAAGACAGCCGATGTTCGTCTGGTCGGGACGCTGCCTTCGCTCTTTGAGGTAATGAAACTGTCGATGAGCGACGGGCGGTTTTTACACACCTTTGATCAGTCTGAAAATGCAGTGGTCCTCGGCCATAAGGTGGCCGTTTCGCTGAGCCAGGGGGGGACGCGGATTCGTGTGGGTGACTGGCTCAGGCTTAAGAATTACCTGTTCAAGGTTGTCGGTGTATTGCAGCCCAGACCCGAGTCGATGCTCAGTCCGATTTTCGTCGATGACTCGGTATTTGTACCGCTGCAGGGCCTTGCCCGTGTTGCCGCTGAGGCGAGGATCAATGACCTGATTGTGCGCATCCCGCCGCATAACAAAAGTGCCAGTGTTGTCCCGACGATGCAGGACAGGCTGACCCGGGCGTTCATGTCACGAACAATAGAGGTGATTACGCCCCAGCAAATGATTGAAGGCATGAACCGCCAGAGTCGCACGTTCCATTACCTTTTGATGGCCCTGGGCGGGATCACGCTGGTGGGAGGCGGTGTGGCGGTGATGAACATCATGTACATGAACGTTTATGAACGCCGCATCGAAATCGGACTGCGCATGGCTATTGGCGCCCGTCGCCATGACATCCGCAATCTGTTCCTGATTGAGGCGGTGGTGCTCAGCACTACCGGTGCTGTATTGGGGGCAGGCTTGGGGATGGTGCTGGCTTATGTCTATGCCCGGGTGTCGGGCTGGGCATTCGACATAGCCGCAAATGCTATCCCCCTGGGCGTGATCAGCACCGTTGCAGTGGGTGTGTTCTTTGGTTTGAAACCGGCCATCGCAGCCTCTCGCCTGCCCCCCGTGGAGGCCCTTCGTGATTATTAGACGCGCAGGGTTTATGGGCGCGGCATATGGCGTGTTGCTGCAGTCCGCGCTGGCGGTTGCACAACCAGGCTTGCCGGACCAAAACACGGCGCTGTTGAGCGAGCACGTTATCAACCTGTCGCTGGCCGAAGCCGTTGCACTGGGTATGCGCAGTAACTACAGCATTCGCAGCCTCAAGCTTCAACGCTTGCGCGAGAGGTTCGACCTGCGCGTGGCGCAAGACAGATTCAACCCGCAACTCAAGTTGAGCGCAACCCATATGCTTTCCAGAGGCAGTGCAGACCGGGGGCGGGCCAGTGAAGCCAAGCCCAGCGTCAGTGTGCTGGGCGAGTATGGAACCCGCCTGGAACTCGGCTGGAAGCAACAGCTCAATGCTTCAAAGAATACGGGGGAGCTGCAAAGTGAGGGTATGGAGCTGACGGTCATTCAACCGCTGCTCCGGGGCGCGGGCAAAGATGTCACGACTGCGCCTCTGCGCCTGGCCAGATTGACAGGGCAGATCAACCGGCTGACTGCCAAGGCCAGCGTGTCGCAGACCCTCTACGACATCATCTCGGCCTATCACGGCCTGCTCAAATCGCAGAGCCAGGTAGCCCTCGCCAGCAAGGCTTTGGCGCGGGCCGTTTCGTTGCTGGAGGTCAATAGATTGCTGATTGCCTCGGGGCGTGTGGCCGAGTTTGAAACGGTCCAGATTGAAGCGGATATAGCGTCTCAGCAACTGGCGCTCGAAGAGGCCGGCAATCAGCTGGAAAGCAGCCGCTTATCGCTGCTCAAGCTATTGGCCCTCGACCTGTCGACGAGCATCCATGCCTCCGGAACCCTGGAGGTCACCCGACCTGAAGTCGATCGGACCGCGGCGCTTGAACTGGCGCAGAGAAACCAGCCTCAGTTTTTGGCGACGTTGCTGCAGAGTGAAGTGGCCTCAATCAATCTGCTGGTTGCACAAGATCAGGCTCTTTGGGATCTGTCGTGGGTGGCAGGGGTCAATCAGTTACGCGAACAGGGTACCCGGGGTGGTGGCAGATCCTGGGACAGCTATACCGGCCTGAAGCTGGAAATCCCCATCGCAGATATGGCCCTGCGACAAGGCAAAGTACATGCGCGAACCCAGGTAGAGCAGCAAGCACTGATCCAGCAAGAGGCACGCATGGATCTTGAACGCCAGGTAACCGACTCGGTGCGGGGGTTGAAAACCCAGTGGCGCCAGCTTGAAATCTCGCAGCGGCTCACGGACCTGTCCCGCCGCAAACTGGCCATCGAGACCGACAAATTGAATGTCGGGCGCTCGAGCAACTTCCAGATCATCAGCTTCGAGTCAGACCTGCGAGCGGCAGAGGAGGCGAATCTGAATGCGAGGATTTCATACCTGGATGCCAGGGCCCGACGCGATGTACTGCTGGGCGTGCTGCTGGAAAACTGGGAGATTTCTCTTGAGGATTTCTAAACCGTTCAGCGTCCTTATCCTTGTCCTGCTGCTCGCCTCAGGGTGGACCCTGTTCACTTCCTCAGTCCCTGAAGACACAGAGGTTTGGGTCGCCGTCAGCAGGCAGAAGCTGGAACATGAAATCGGCCTGGTGGGCAGGGTAGAACCGGTTGAAACCAGCGTACTCAATGCCCCTTTTGAAGGGGTTTTGATGGCCCATGAGTTAAGCCCCGGCATGTCGGTCGAAGAGGGGCAGGTCCTTCTTTCTTTCGATACGGCGTTGCTTGAAATCAAGGTCAGGGATGCGCTGGCGAACAAGTTGAAGCAGCAGCAGGTAGTCGAAACGTTCAGAACCTGGACCAACGATCCGCAGGTGGTGCGGGCAAAGCGGTCACTCAGGGTGGCCGAGCTGGCCATGCAAAACCTTGAACTGGAGCTTTCGCAAGTCGAGGCGTTATATCAAAAAGGCATTGTTCCCCGTAATGAGCGCGACAGCTTGAAGCAACAGCGTGACCTGCAAGCGCTGGAGCTGGCGGCAGCTACTTCCGAACTCGACACTGTGCTGGCAACCGGCAGGGGGGAGGCCAGAACCATTGCCGAGATGGAGCTGCGCAACGCCAGTGTCATCCATAAACAACTGAACGCATTGCTGGCGCACAAGACGCTCTACGCGCCGTACTCGGGTGTTGTGTTGTCACTGGGAGGCCCGCAGTCAACAGGTGGTGATGCCGTGACGTTGCACAAAGGTGCGCTTTTCAGCATGGGCCAGCAGATGATCAAACTGGCCAATATGAGCGGGCTCAAGGTCATCACCCAGGTATCGGAGTCCGACGTCAGCAAGTTTTCTCTTAATCAGGAAGTCAGGATTACCGGAGAGGGTTTTTCGGCAGCCCTGAGTGGCTATATCAGTTCTATCAGTCAACTGGCCGTACAGGATCAAAATGAGGGCAGTGCAGCAAGGTTTCCGCTCACCATTACGGTTAACCAGCCTTCCGGTGGTGATTTCAAGCGTGTGAGGCTGGGCATGAGCGCCCGGATGACCATCGTTACCTACCGCAACGACAACAGTTTCATCATCCCCCACGAAGCCGTCGAGAGGGACGGTGATACCCTGTCTGTCGAGTATCGCGACGGGTTGGACGCCCTGGTTGAGCGTCGAGCCATCACCATAGGCCAGTCCACTGTGGATGGGCTTGAAGTGTTCGGTGTGGAGTCCGGTTTCGTCCGGGTCAAGTGATTGGCTGCAACCCTCTGGAGAGCGGGCTGTCCGCGATACAGGCTGCGGAGCAAAGCCGGCCCCCATAGTGATTGTCAGGCCGTGCGCATTTTGGCCGTCGGCAACACCGGCAGTACATTGGCAAGACCGGCTGCGATCCCGTACGGCCGCAATACGCTGATCAACAACCCGCTCGCCAGCAGATAACCCCCGGAACAGATGACCAGCGACCAGCGCAGGGCATTGATGCCCATTAGCGGGGTCAGGTGATCACTCAGCACACCCACGGCCAATGGGCCGAAACCTGCACCGATGGCCATGATCCCGAAGTTGTAGAGGGCGATCATGGTTGCGCGGCGCTCAGGCGCCACCAGTTGGGCAATGGCGGTGTAGCTCGGTGCCATCCACCACATGCCGAACACCGACATGCCAAACATGAACACCGTTGCCTGGGGCACTTGCAGCGCACCCAGCGTCCAGGGATGACCGGCCGGGTACAGCGCGAAGGCAATCGACATCGGCAAGGCCAGCAGTGCCCCGACGATCGGCACGCCCAATTGCCAGCGGCTGTCGCGTTGGGCCAGACAGGCGCTCAACCAGCCGCTGGACAGAGAGCCGATAATGGCCCCCGGCCCGGCTGCCAGGCCCATGATGATGCCTGCGTCCTTGAGCGTCAGCCCGTGGCTGCGTACCAGAAATGCAGTGCTCCAGATACTGAACGCATAACTGGCAAACGCCAGCAGCGCCCCGGCCAGGGCAATACGTACAAAGGTTTTCGACGCCCAGGCCACGCGCATCACTTGCATCACGCTTTCATGGGGCACGGCTGGGCGCGACTCACGGGCTTTCTCCCATAAGCCGCGCAATGGTTCGGCAGCCGTAAACCGCAGCAATACAGCGGCAGCGATACCAGGCAGCGCCATCCAGATAAAGGCTTCGCGCCAGCCGTGGTAGTACGCGATATAGGCGCCCAGGCTCATGCCCAGCAAGGCGCCGATGGGCGCTCCGAGCATGAATACGCTGATGGCCTTGGAGCGCTGATGGGGCGGGTAGAGGTCGGCGATCATCGACATCGATGCTGCGCCGCTGCCCGACTCGCCCACTGCCACGCCGATGCGTGCCAGGGCCAGGGTCCAGAAGTTACTGGCAAAGCCGCAAAGCATGGCCATCACGCTCCAGAACGCACAGCACCAGCCGATCAGGTTGCGCCGATGGCCACGGTCGGCAAAGCGCCCCAACGGGATCGCAAACAGGCAGTAGACCAGAGCAAAGGCCAGACCTGTAAGCAGGCCGATCTGGGTATCGGAAACGTGAAATTCGGCCTTGATCGGTTCAATCACAACGCCCATGACCTGACGGTCGATCAGGCTGACCGCCGAAATCAGGAACAACACAAACAAGGTGTAATGACGGCGAAATCCGGAGATTTGGTTATTCATCATTTCAATCCCATCGAGCAGTGTTCATCGGTTGAGTGGCTTACAGCGGTGCGCGTCGATCAGCCCAGGGGCTTGCCTGTTCGAGTTGCCCGGCCAATTGGAACAACAGGTCTTCGCGGCACCAGCCTGCACTGAACATCATGCCGATGGGCAAGCCGCTGCTGCTGGTGCCCAGCGGCACCGACATGGACGGCTGGCCACTGACATTGGCCAGTACGCTGTAGCCGATGCTGCCGATGATGCCCTGGATGTAGTGCGGGTAATCCTGATCCAGACTGGCCACTTTCAATTCGGGAGTGATCTGCGAGGTGACCGGACTGAGCAGCAGGTCATAGTCGTCGAACAGGTGTTCCATGCGACTGCCGATCAATTCGAAACTGCGTCGGGCACGGTACAGGTTTTCGGCGGTGGCCGAAGTGGCATTGTTGACCAGATAACGGCTGACGGGCTCCAGCTCGTCAGCGTGCAACGGGCGGCCGAGGACGGTTTCGCGGTCACGCACGGCGGCCAGCAGTGCGGCTGCACCCACGGCGCCGTGAGCGCCGTATACC
>NZ_WIVQ01000052.1:0-31239 GCF_009600545.1 Pseudomonas sp. FSL R10-1339
AGGCCGTACGATGGGGCGAGGACTTTTTGGTTCCTTTTTGGTCCTTCAAAAAGGGACTCGCCGTAAGGGCGAAACCACTATTTCAGTTAGACACAAATGCCGGATATGTACTCAACGTATCAGTTAAACAAACACGATCAAGCGGGCCGCAAGCGCCAGCCCAGCACATCGAGCAGATCACAACCATCGCGCAGCAATTGCGCCGAAACCGTGGCCAGATGTTTGAGATCAACCGAATCGGCCTGCTGCACTTCGCGGCTGGAGAACGATTCCATCAGTTGAGTTACAGCCAGAACGCGGGCGACTGCGTTGGCATGGAGCACATCGAGGGGAGCGCTACGATCGATCAATAACGCGGGGATGGTGCAGTCGATGGCTGTTAACGGGATATACGGTGAATTCGTCATAAGAAAGTCTCTTAAAGTTGGATTTAGCCATCCATTTTTGTCGCCAAACAAAAAAGGTGGCCGCTGTACGTGGGTTGGCGAACCGGTAACTTTAAGAAAACCCGGCAGACCCGAAGATCTCCCACGTACAACTGCCATAAAACATTTCGAGCAAATTACACGCTCAACCGTAAATAGCAATTATGTACTTATTTAAAGTTACTGCGGATCGCCAAACCCGGTCGCCTTATCGGCGAGCACCCACTATAGGCCCCGCATCAGACCTCCAGCAATTGCCAAACCTGTGCGATAAATCCCGAAAAAGCGTGAGCTTGCAGCTTCGCGAGCAGGCTCGCTCCCACAACTGGATTGCAACCGTGACAGTTGCGAGTGATTCCGGGCTTGTATAGGCTGGCGCGCCGCCCGCCCATCGATCTGGAAGCTCCATTAATGCGATCCGTGTTCTCCTCGCTTTTACCTTTGGCACTCCTCAGTGCCACCCCCGCCTACGGCAGTGCCCTGGAACTGGATGAGGTGCAGGTACGCAGCGAAGAAAGCAGCGAACTGGAAGCCGCCCAGAACGCACTCAATGAAGTGCCCGGCGCCAGCAACCTGATCGATATGGCCCGCGTCGAAAACGGTCGCACCGCCAGCAATGCCGATGTGCTGGCCTACCAGCCAGGGGTATACGCGCAATCGGCGGGCAATGACGGGGCCAAGGTCTCGGTGCGCGGCTCGGGCATCAACCGCGCCCCCAGCGCCCACGGATCGGGGCTGTACGTGATGTTCGACGGCCTGCCCCTGACCGGCCCCGGCGGTACGCCCTACGAACTGTTCGAACCGCTATGGTTGAGCCGCGCCGAAGTGCTGCGCGGCGCCAATGGCTTCGACACCGGCTCGCTGGCCCTGGGCGGCTCGATCAACTACGTCACCCACACCGGCTACGACGCCGCGCCATTGCAGGTGCGTTACGAAACGGGCAGCTATGGCTATCAGAAACGCCAGATCAGCTCCGGGCAGGTTCTGGGGGATCTGGACTACTATGTCGCCCTGACCGACTCAGACACCGACGGCTATCAACACCATACCGCTGGCAGCAGCAAAGGCATCGCAGCCAATGTCGGTTATCGCTTCAGTCCACAACTGGAAACCCGCTTCTACCTGCGCTATCGCGAAACCGATAACGAACTGGCCGGGCGCGTGACCAAAGACAATATCAAGCATCACCCTCGCGCAGCCAACCCGGCCTATGTGGCAGGGGACTACAGCCGCCCGCAACCCGGCAGTACCTGGCTGGGCAACAAGACCACGATGTACCTGGATGACGATTCGCAGCTGGAAGTGGGCCTGGTCTATCACGACTACCCGATGGATCTGCGAGAAGGCCCTAACCGTTTGAAAGTTGCCTATACCGATGTCAGCGGCACGCTCAACTACAAGCGCCGCGACACCCTGTTCGGCCTCGAAAGCAACACCACCGTGGGCCTGCGCAACACCAAGCATTTGCCCAACAGTGGTGCATCGGAATATGTGCGTATCCCTGTGGGCAACACTGCAGGCTATGCCCCGGGCACCAAGATTCGCGACTTCAGTTACCAGGGTTCCGACACCGTGCTGCACGCCAGCAATGATCTGGAACTAATCCCCGACCTGTGGCTGACCACCGGCATGGCGCTGATCTACACCCGCCGCGAGAGCGACGTGAGCTACCCCGACAGCGGTGGCAAGGTCAGCCAGCATGACTGGGACTACGCGCCCCGTGTTGGCCTGCGTTACGAGTTCAATCCGAACCTGCAGGTGTACGCCAACCTGAGCCGTTCGGTTGAGCCGCCGCACCCGTGGTCGATGATCTGGGGCTCGCCGTTTACCTTCCCGGTCAACAGTGGCCCGGCTACCGGTCGCCAGAGCACCCCCGTGTCGCTGGACAATCAAACTGCTACTACTCTGGAACTGGGCACCCGTGGCGATTCGTGGCTCGGACAGTGGGATCTGGCCTGGTATTACTCGGCCGTGCGCCATGAACTGCTGAGCGTCGAAACCCAGGCCGCCACTCTCACCCAAAGCCCGATTGTCGGCGAGTCCAACGCCAGCCCCACCGTGCACCAAGGCATCGAAGCAGGACTCAACAGCCTGCTGTGGGAAAGACAAGCAGTGGGCAAGGTATCCCTGCGCCAGGCCTACACCTTCAGCGACTTCCATTACCGTGACGACGAGCGCTTTGGCGACAACAAGTTGCCGGGGATCCCGCAACACTACTACCAGGCCGAAGTACGCTATGACCATCCGCAGGGCTTCTATGCCGGGGTGAACACCCAGGTTGCCTCACGCATGGCGGTGGATTACGCCAACTCGTATTACACCTCGTCCTATATGCTTTGGGGCGCAACCCTGGGCTACAACGCCCCCAAGCAGGACTGGCAAGCCTGGCTCGACCTGCGCAACCTGAGCGGCGAGCGCTATGCCGCTACGGTTACGCCAGGGTATGACGACAAGGGACTGGACGCCGCGCGCTCCACCCCCGGTGAAGGCAGGGGCGCCTACGTGGGGGTTTCCTACAGCTTCCGTTAATCGCCGGACGGGATATCGGCTGGCAACCGCACCTTGCGCCGGGTGCCACTGAACAGGCCCCAGCTGGACAGGAACAGGGCGGCAATCAATGGCCCGATCACAAAGCCATTGAGGCCGAAGATCGCCATGCCGCCCAGGGTCGAGATCAAAATCAGGAAGTCCGGCATTTTCGTGTCCTTGCCCACCAGGATGGGGCGCAGCACGTTGTCCACCATGCCGATCACAAAGACCCCATACAGCGCCAGCACCACACCCTGCCAGACCGAGCCGGTCACTACGAAGTAAACCGCGACCGGTGCCCAGACGATGCCGGCACCCACGGCGGGCAACAGCGACAGGAACATCATCAGCACCGCCCAGAACAGCGCGCTGTGAATGCCCAGTACCCAGAAAATCACCCCGCCCAATGCCCCCTGGGTAATGGCCACCGCCAGGTTGCCCTTGACCGAGGCCCGGACCACACGGCGCAATTTGAGCTGCAACAGGCGTTTTTGCTGTTCGGCAAGCGGTACCGCGTTGCGGATGGTGCGCACCATTTGCTGGCCATCACGAATAAAGAAGTACAGCAGGTACAACATGATGAAAAAGCTCACCACCAGATCAAAGGTGCTCTGACCAAAGCTGAACACCTGGGTGGCAAAAAACTGGCTGCCTTCGAGTGCACCCTTGGATACTTTCTCGCTCAGCCCGTCGATATTGCCCATGCCGAAACGGTCAAGCCAGTCCTGGGCGGTGGCCGGCAGGATATCCTTGAACTGCATGACATAGCTGGCGACGTTGATTCTGCCGCTTTCAACATCCTTGTAGAGCGTTGCCACTTCCTGCACCAGCAAGGTCGTGGTGATGATGACCGGAATGATCGCGATCACCGTACAGGCCCCCAGCGTGGTAAAAGTTGCCAGGTTGCGTCGGCCTTTTAGCTTGAGTAGCAGCTTGCGTTGCAGGGGTGCAAACAGAATCCCCAGGGCAACAGCCCAAAAAATCGCGCCATAAAACGGCAATAAAATCCAGATGAATGCAATTGTGACCAAGGCCAGCAACAGGAGCAGGGTTTTACGTTGCAGACTTGTTTCGTTCATGAGCCATCCATGTCAGTGATGCGAGTAGGAATCTGGTGCACGCAGTGTAGCCGCTGACATTGACAACTCCCTAGACACTCTGTAAATAATCTGCCTGGTTGTACGACGACAGATAACAAAAATAATAATACTCAGGAGCTCTACGGATGATCACACCTACCTGTGCCCCCTCCCTGTTCACTTGCTCAAGAACCTCCCGTGGTACCCGCTCGCTGGTGTTGCTGGGCCTTGGCAGCATGGGTCTGGCGCTGCCCGTCAGCGGTATGGCCGAAGGCTTTATCGATGACACCAAGGCTACATTGAACCTGCGCAACGCCTACATCAACCGCAACTATACCAACCCTGACTACCCGCAAAGCAAGGCCGAAGAGTGGACGCAAAACTTCATTCTCGACGTCAAGTCCGGCTTTACCCAGGGCACTGTCGGTTTCGGAGTGGATGTACTGGGGCTTTACTCGCAAAAACTCGAGGGCGGCAAGGGCACGGTCGGTACTCAACTGTTACCGACCCACAGCGATGGTGAGCCCGCCGATAACTTTGGTCGTTTGGGTGTTGCGGCCAAGGCCAAAATCTCCAATACGGAACTGAAAATCGGCGAGTGGATGCCGGTGCTGCCGATCCTGCGCTCGGACGATGGCCGCTCCTTGCCGCAAACCTTCCGTGGCGGCCAGATCACTTCAAAAGAAATCGCCGGGCTGAACCTCTACGGTGGCCAGTTCCGCGCCAACAGCCCGCGTAACGACGCAAGCATGGAAGACATGTCGCTCAACGGCAAAGGTGCCTTTACCTCCGATCGCTTCAACTTTGCCGGCGGTGATTACAGCTTCAATGAAAAGCGTACCCAGGTCGGCCTGTGGTATGCCCAGCTGGAAGACATCTACCAGCAGCAATTTTTAAACGTGTTGCACAGCCAACCTGTTGGCGATGTGACGCTGGGCGCAAACCTCGGTTATTTCTGGGGCAAGGAAGACGGTAACAAACTGGCGGGGGACCTGGACAATAGAACCGCCTACGCCCTGCTGTCGGCCAAATACAAGGGCAACACTCTGTATGTGGGCCTGCAGAAAATCAGTGGCGACGATGGCTGGTTCAGGGTCAATGGCACCAGCGGCGGAACCCTGGCCAACGACAGCTACAACTCCAGCTATGACCTGGCCAAGGAGCGCTCCTGGCAAGTGCGTCATGACCTGGATTTCGCGGTGCTCGGCGTCCCCGGCCTGACCATGATGAACCGCTATATCAGTGGCGATAACATCCACACCGGCAGCATCACCGATGGCAAGGAATGGGGCCGCGAATCGGAACTGGCTTACACCGTACAGGCCGGTACGTTCAAGGACCTTAACCTGCGCTGGCGCAATGCGAGTATCCGGCGCGACTACAGCACCCACGAATTCGACGAAAACCGCATCTTTATCAGCTATCCGTTGTCGTTGCTGTAAGTCATGTCTGTGCCATCGGGGGGCGCTTGCGACCCTCACCCCTGCCCTCTCCCAAAGGGAGAGGGGGCTGATGTGTGGTGTTACGCAGAACTGCTTTTGCCTTTAGTCCCCTCTCCCTTTGGGAGAGGGTGCTTTTGGTGAATAATCCAGATCACTTGTGCATTGACAACCACCGCAATGACTGTGAATAATCCAACCCAAGTCATACGACAACTGACAATAACAAGTACGACAGGGCCCTTTGATGACAACCACACACACTGTCCAAACCCCCTTCAATCGCCTTCTCCTCACCGGTGCTGCTGGCGGTCTGGGGAAGGTGCTACGCGAAACCCTCAAGCCCTACGCCAGGGTGCTGCGACTTTCAGATATCGCCGCAATGGCTCCCGCTGCCGACAGCCGCGAGGAAGTGCTCATCTGCGACCTTGCCGACAAACAGGCCGTCCACCAGCTGGTTGAAGGGGTAGACGCCATCCTGCACTTTGGCGGTGTCTCGGTGGAGCGCCCGTTCGAAGAGATCCTCGGCCCCAATATCAGCGGCATTTTCCATATCTACGAAGCGGCACGCCGGCATGGCGTCAAACGGGTGATTTTCGCCAGTTCCAACCATGTCATCGGGTTCTACAAACAGGACCAGACCCTGGATGCCCACTCCCCGCGCCGGCCTGACAGTTACTACGGGCTGTCCAAGTCTTATGGCGAAGACATGGCCACCTTCTACTTCGATCGTTATGGCATCGAAACCGTCAGCATCCGCATCGGTTCCTCGTTCCCCGAGCCGCAAAACCGCCGGATGATGAGCACCTGGCTGAGCTTTGCTGACCTTACACAGCTGCTCGAGCGCTCGCTGTACACGCCGGATGTCGGCCACACCGTGGTCTATGGCGCCTCCAACAACCTCAATGTGTGGTGGGACAACCGCTATGCCGCCCACCTGGGTTTTGAGCCCAGGGACACCTCTGAAGTGTTTCGCGACAAGATCGAAGCTCAGCCGATGCCTGCGGCCAATGACCCGAGCATGGTTTACCAGGGCGGTGCCTTCGTGGCTGCCGGCCCGTTTGGCGACGAATAAATACGCCCCTGCCACCAAAACAAGATCACAGAGGTCGAGGCATCATGACAGCTGAACTGATTCTCGATGCACGTAATGCCACCGGCGAAAGCCCGGTCTGGAGCATCGCGGAGCAGGCACTTTACTGGGTGGATATCCCGGCAAAACGCTTGCATCGCTGGAGCCCCGCCGATGGTAAAGAGCACAGTTGGCAAGCCTCGCAAATGCTCGCCTGCATTGCTCAGACAGGTCATGGCAGTTGGATCGCCGCGATGGAAAACGGTCTGTTCGCTATCACCCCTCACGCCGATGGCAGCCTCGACAGTCGTTTGCTGGCCAGCGTGACCCACGCCCTGCCAGGCATGCGCTTCAACGATGGCCGCTGCGACCGCCAGGGCCGCTTCTGGGCGGGCACCATGGTGATGAACATGGCCGCCGGCGCCCCGGTGGGCGCCATGTACCGCTACAACGCAGGCCAGACCGAGCCGCTCACTGCGCAACTGCAGGGCTTGATCGTGCCCAACGGCCTGGCGTTCAGCCCCGATGGCAAAACCTTATACCTGTCGGACTCACACCCGGACGTGCAAAAAATCTGGGCTTTTGACTACGACACCGACACGGGTACCCCTCACAACCGTCGCCTGTTTGTGGACATGAGCGAGCACCCGGGTCGCCCCGATGGCGCCGCCGTGGATGCCGAGGGCTGCTACTGGATTTGCGGCAACGATGCCGGGCTGATCCATCGCTTTACCCCGCAAGGCAAGCTCGACCGCTCCCTGACCGTACCCGTGAAAAAACCGGCGATGTGCGCTTTTGGCGGCGCTGATCTGGACACCCTGTTTGTGACCTCGATCCGCCCTGCAGGCGATCTCGCCGACCAGCCGTTGGCAGGAGGCGTGTTTGCCCTCCGCCCCGGGGTCAAGGGCTTGCCGGAGCCACTACTGAATAACTGACAACCGATCCAACACCTTGAAATAACAAAAACAATATTTGGAGTGACCCATGGATTTCAAACGCACCCTGCTGATTGCTGCTCTCCCCCTGGCCTTCTGCCTCTCAGGCGTGGCCCAGGCCGAAATCAAGATCAAGTTCGCCGAGGTTCATCCCACTGGCTATCCGCCGGTGCTGGCCGAACAGGAAATGGGCAAAAAGCTTCAGGAACAGAGCAACGGCGATATTTCTTTCAAGATGTTTG
Source organism: Pseudomonas sp. FSL R10-1339 (assembly GCF_009600545.1). Taxonomy (NCBI): domain Bacteria; kingdom Pseudomonadati; phylum Pseudomonadota; class Gammaproteobacteria; order Pseudomonadales; family Pseudomonadaceae; genus Pseudomonas; species Pseudomonas sp. FSL R10-1339. Next base: position 7,722 of record NZ_WIVQ01000052.1, read on the forward strand.
CTGGTGGCGTACTGGGTTCAGAGAAAGAAGTAGTCGAACAATTGCAGTCCGGCGCGGTGCAGATGACCCGGGTCAGCCTCGGCATCCTTGGTCCGGTAGTACCGGAAACCAATGCCTTCAACCTGCCGTTCGTGTTCCGCGACCAAGCCCATATGCGCAAGATCATCGACGGCGAAATCGGCCAGGAGATGCTGGATAAAATCACCAACTCCGACTTCAATATGGTCGCGCTGGCCTGGATGGACGGCGGCACACGCAACCTGTACACAAAAAAACCGGTACGTGAGATTGCCGACCTCAAAGGCATGAAAATCCGCGTACAAGGCAACCCGGTATTTATCGACACCATCAACGACATGGGCGGCAATGGCATTGCCATGGCCACCGGCGAGATTTTCAGCGCCCTGCAGACCGGCGTGATCGATGGCGCAGAGAACAACCCGCCGACCTTCCTTGAGCACAACCACTACCAGAACGCCAAGTACTTCACCTGGACCGACCACCTGATCCTCCCCGAGCCGATCGTGATCGCCAAGACCACCTGGGCCAAACTCAGCCCCGAGCAACAAGCCCTGGTGCAAAAACTGGCCCGTGAAGCGCAAATGGAAGAGCGAGTGATCTGGGACAAAAAATCCGCGGAGAGCGAAACCAAGCTCAAGACCGCAGGCGTGGAATTCATCACCCTCACCCCGGAGCAGAAAAAAGCCTTCTACGACGCCACCCAGCCGGTTCGCGACAAGTACGGTGCCAACTACAAAGATCTGATCTCGCGCATCGAAGCCGTCCAATAAGCCAGTCCGATAACGCCGCCGCAACGGGCGCAAGCCCGTTTGCCGCGTAGTGGTGAGCCCCATGAAAAATACCGTACTGCGCTTTAATGACTTGCTGTACAGGGCCTGCATCGGGATCGCCGGTTTGTCGGTGCTGACCATGACCTTGATCATCCCCTGGGGCATTTTTGCCCGCTACGTGCTGGGCAGCGGCTCCAGCTGGCCCGAGCCCACCGCCATTCTGCTGATGGTGGTGTTTACCTTCTTTGGCGCTGCCGCCAGCTACCGTGCCGGTGCCCATATGGCAGTGGCGATGGCGGTCGAGCGCATGCCGGCCCATGTCCGCAAACTGGCCGCGGTGCTGGTGCAAATCCTGATGGTCATCGTCTGCCTGTTCATGACGGTCAAGGGCTTCAAACTGTGCGCGACCACCTGGAACCAGTTTCTTGGCGAAATGCCGGGTTTGCGCGTAGGCATCTCCTATTTGCCTATCCCGCTGGGCGGCATCGTGACCCTGATCTTCGTCCTGGAAAAACTCTTCCTGGGTGACCAAAGCCACCGCCGTGCCGTGCGGTTCGACATTGTAGAAGCCAGCGAAGAGGCCGTATAAATGGACGCTTTCGTATTGTTGGGCAGTTTTATCGCCCTGATCCTTATCGGCATGCCGGTCGCCTACGCGCTGGGCCTGTCGGCACTGGTCGGCGCCTGGTGGATCGATATCCCGTTCGATGCCCTGATGATTCAAGTGGCTGGCGGGGTTAACAAGTTCTCGCTGCTGGCCATCCCGTTTTTTGTCCTGGCCGGTGCCATCATGGCCGAAGGCGGCATGTCACGTCGGCTGGTGGCCTTTGCCGGGGTACTGGTAGGGTTTGTGCGCGGCGGCCTGTCGCTGGTCAATATCGTCGCCTCGACCTTCTTTGGCGCGATTTCCGGCTCTTCCGTCGCCGACACCGCTTCCGTGGGCTCGGTACTGATTCCGGAAATGGAGCGCGCCGGTTACCCCCGTGAGTTCTCCACGGCGGTAACGGTCAGCGGCTCGGTACAGGCTTTGCTCACCCCGCCCAGCCACAACTCGGTGCTGTACTCGCTGGCAGCGGGCGGCACGGTATCGATTGCTTCGCTGTTTATGGCCGGGATCATGCCGGGGTTGTTGCTCAGCGCAGTGATGATGGGCCTGTGCATGATCTTTGCGCGCAGACGCAACTACCCCAAGGGTGAAGTGATCCCGCTGCGCACCGCGCTGAAAATCGCCGGTGAAGCGATGTGGGGCCTGATGGCCATGGTCATCATCCTTGGCGGCATCCTCACTGGCGTCTTCACTGCCACCGAGTCGGCGGCGGTCGCGGTGGTGTGGTCGTTCTTCGTCACCATGTTCATTTACCGCGACTACAAGTGGCGTGATCTGCCCAAGCTGATGCATCGGGCGGTGCGTACCATTTCCATCGTAATGATCCTGATCGGCTTTGCTGCCAGCTTCGGTTACATCCTGACGCTGATGGAAATCCCGATGAAGATCACCACCGCGTTCCTGACCCTGTCGGATAACCGCTACGTGATCCTGATGTGCATCAACGTCATGTTGTTGTTGCTGGGCACCGTGATGGACATGGCGCCGCTGATCCTGATCCTCACCCCGATCCTGCTGCCGGTGATCATCGGTATCGGTGTCGACCCGGTACATTTTGGCATGATCATGCTGGTCAACCTGGGCATCGGCCTGATCACACCGCCGGTGGGCGCGGTGCTGTTCGTGGGTGCAGCCGTGGGCAAGGTCACCATCGAAAACACCGTTAAAGCACTGCTGCCATTCTACCTGGCACTGTTTATGGTGCTGATGCTGGTGACCTACGTTCCGGCCATCTCGCTGTGGTTGCCAAACCTGGTGCTGTAACCCCGCCTTACCCCTGTGGGAGCGAGCAAGCCCGCTCCCACAGGGATATTAAAGCGGCTCTATTTCCAGCCAAGGAGGCTGGTTGCTTATGTCTGCTCCTGCGTTGTTCCCCCGCCATATCGCAGTATTGATTCTGGTACTGCTGGCCTGCGCTTTTGCGGGCAATCATATCGCCGCCCGGATTGCCTTCGACCACGACACCGGTTTGCTGCTGGCGATTCTATGTCGTGCTGGCGTGACCTTGCTGGTATTGACCGGCCTGGTGCTGTGGCAGCGTGAACGCCCCCGCCTGCCCCCCGCCAACTGGCGTTGGCAATTGCTGTTGGGATTGCTGATCGCAGCACAAAGCTTCTGCATTTATTCAGCCGTGGCCCGTATCCCCGTGGCCCTGGCATTGTTGATCGGCAATATGGCGCCGATCCTGCTGGTACTGCTGACCTGGGCCCTGGGCGGTGCGGCACCCACCCTGCGGGCGGCACTGCTGATGGGGTTGATCATGTGCGGCCTGGTGTTTGCCCTCGACGTGCCCGAGCGTTTGTCCAGCCAGCACAGTACCGAGGCACAGTGGCTCGAAGGCATCCTCTTCGGCTTTGCTGCTGCTTGCGTGTTTGCCTGTGCGCTATGGATCACCGATCACAAACTCTCGAGCCTGCGCGGTACGGTGCGTAGCATGCTGACCATGCTTATCGTATTTTGTGCGGCAGCCCTGGCCGGGGTCAGCGGGGTGCTGCCGGGCGGGGTGTCGCTGCCCTCCTCGTCTACCGGCTGGACAGCCCTGGCCTTTCTGGTTGCGCTTTACGGGCTGGGCTTCTGCCTGTTGTTTATCTGCATGACGCGGCTGAACATGGCCCGCAACGCACCGGTAATGAACGTCGAACCGGTGGCGAGCCTGCTGTTTGGCTGGCTGATTCTTGACCAGTTGCTCAGCAGCGGCCAGATCATCGGCGGCCTGATTGTGGTCGCGGGCATTGTGATGCTGACCTGGCCGCGCAAAGCATAGATCCAGATCAATAGCCGGGAGCAAGGGCTCGACTACCATCGCGCCTTTTTTGCGAACGAACTGACTATGCGCCTTGCTCCGCCCGAACTCCTCGCCCCTGCCGGCACCCTGAAAAATATGCGCTATGCCTTCGCGTATGGCGCCGACGCGGTGTATGCGGGCCAACCACGCTACAGCTTGCGCGTGCGCAACAACGAATTCGACCACACCAACCTGGCCATTGGCATCGCCGAAGCCCAGGCTCAGGGCAAGCGTTTTTACGTGGTGGTCAATATCGCCCCGCACAACGCCAAGCTGCGTACCTTTCTCAAGGATCTGGAGCCGGTGATTGCCATGGCACCGGATGCGCTGATCATGTCCGACCCGGGGCTGATCATGCTGGTGCGCAAAAACTTCCCCCATGTGCCGATTCATTTGTCGGTGCAGGCCAATACCGTGAACTGGGCCAGTGTTGAATTCTGGCGCCAGCAAGGCCTGAGCCGCATCATCCTGTCCCGGGAGTTGTCGCTGGAAGAGATCGAAGAAATCCGTCAGCAAGTACCCGATATGGAGCTGGAGATTTTCGTACATGGCGCGCTATGCATGGCCTACTCCGGGCGCTGCCTGTTATCTGGCTACATGAACAAGCGAGATGCCAACCAGGGCAGCTGCACCAATGCCTGCCGCTGGAAGTACGAGGCCAGACCGGGTACAGAAAACGAGCTGGGCAATATCGTCAATGTGGTTGAGCCTACCCTGGGCGTAGGTGCACCCACTGACGAAGTATTCGTGATGCACGAATCCCAGCGCCCGGATGAACCGATGACCGCGTTCGAGGACGAGCACGGCACTTACATCATGAACTCCAAGGATCTGCGCGCCGTGCAGCATGTGGCACGGCTGGCCGAGATGGGTGTGCATTCGCTGAAGATCGAAGGCCGCACCAAGTCGCACTTTTACTGCGCGCGCGCCACTCAGGTATATCGCAAGGCGATTGATGATGCAGTGGCAGGTCGTGAATTTGATCGCAGCCTGATGACCGATCTGGAGTCACTGGCCCAGCGTGGTTATACCGAAGGGTTCTTGCGCCGCCATGTACACGATGAATACCAGAACTACCTGCATGGCAGCTCGCTGTCCCATCGTCAGCAGTTTGTCGGCGAATTGACCGGTGAGCGTCGCAACGGCCTGGCCGAAGTCAAAGTGAAAAACCGATTTGCTTTGGGCGATCATCTGGAGCTGATGACACCCCACGGCAACTATCACTTTGATCTGGAACGTTTGCTTAACAGTGCAGGCTTGCCGACCCAAGTGGCGCCGGGTGATGGCCACACGGTGTACCTGCCGATCCCCGAACAGGTGGACTTGAACTACGGGTTGTTGATGCGGGATTTGACGGTGAGCGAGGTGATGGAACGCTCGGCGTGACCACTGTGGGAGCGGGCCTGCTCGCGATAGCATCGCCCGGTGTTGTCTGACAGACCGAGCCGTCAGCATCGCGAGCAAGCCCGCTCCCACAGACTGTCGTGATTGCGATTAATCGCGAAACACTTCATCCAGCAAGTTATGCATGGCGGTGAACGCCCGACCCGCAGTTTTGGCGTCGTACATCATCTTGCCCGGCACATTGGCGTGGGGGTCAGTGAACGAATGTACTGCGCCGCCATAGCTGGTCAACTGCCAGTCCACACTCGCCGCGTTCATTTCGGCTTCAAATGCCGGTAACTGCTCGCTTGGCACCAATGGGTCCAGCGCCCCGTGCAACACCAGCACCGAGCCCTTGATGCTCTGGGCATCGATCGGGTTAGGTGTGTCCAGCGTGCCGTGGAATGACACCGCAGCTTGCAACGGTGCACCGCTGCGTGCCAGTTCCAGTGAACAGCACCCGCCAAAACAGAAACCAAAGGTTGCCAGCTTGTTGCTGTCGACCTGGGCCAGGCCCTGATTTTTCAGCATGTCATACGCTGCCCACATACGCTTGCGCAGCAAGGCACGGTCATTCTTGAGCGGCATCATCGCCGCACCGGCCTCGTCGGCGTTGCCGGGCCGGGTGCCCTGGCCATACAAATCGGCGATCAGTACCACATAACCCTGTTCTGCCACCGACTTGGCAATCTCTTCGGCGCCTGCGCTGATGCCCATCCAGTTGGGCGCCATCAGCAAACCCGGCAACGGGTCTTCACGGCTCGGATCAAAGGCCAAACGGCCTTCGTAAGGTTGGCCGTCGATTTGATAAGCCACAGAGCTGACCGAAATGGATTTCATCAAAAACTCCTGAATTTGAAACAAAAAAAACCCGCCGAAGCGGGTTTTTATAGCGCGGTTAGACCGACAACTCTACTAACAATTTGTTTAGCCGACGGACATAGGCCGCAGGGTCTTTCAAACTGTCACCGGCTGCCAGGGCTGCCTGATCGAAGAGGATGTGCGACAGGTCGCCAAAACGCTCTTCACTCTGCTCTGCATCGAGTTTCTCGATCAGCGGGTGAGCCGGGTTGAACTCGAAGATAGGCTTGGACTCAGGCACTTTCTGACCGCTGGCTTCGAGGATCTGACGCATTTGCATGCCCAGATCCTGCTCACCAATGGCAAGAATCGCCGGGGAATCAGTCAGACGATGCGACACGCGCACTTCGCTGACGCTCTCACCCAAGGCAGCCTTGATGCGCTCAACCAGACCTTCTTTGGCCTTGGCCACTTCTTCTGCGGCTTTCTTGTCCTCTTCCGAGTCCAGATTGCCCAGATCGAGGTCACCACGGGCCACGTCGACAAAGCTCTTGCCGTCGAAGTCGCTGAGGTAGCTCATCAGCCACTCGTCGATGCGGTCGGTCAGCAGCAGGACTTCGATGCCTTTTTTGCGGAAGACTTCGAGGTGCGGGCTGTTTTTAACCTGCGCGTAGGTTTCGCCGGTCAGGTAGTAAATCTTGTCCTGACCTTCCTTGGCGCGGGCCAGGTAGTCGGTCAAGGAAACATTCTGTTCGCCGTCGTCGCCGTGGGTCGAAGCAAAACGCAGCAGACCGGCGATTTTTTCCTTGTTGGCGAAATCTTCGGCCGGACCTTCTTTCATCACCTGGCCGAAGTTTTTCCAGAAGCCCTGATATTTCTCAGGCTCGTTCTTCGCCAGTTTTTCCAGCATGTCGAGTACACGCTTGGTCAGCGCCGTCTTCATCGAGTCGATGATCGGGTCTTTTTGCAGGATTTCCCGCGACACGTTCAGCGACAGGTCGTTGGAGTCGATCACGCCCTTGATAAAGCGCAGGTACAGCGGCAGGAACGACTCGGCCTGATCCATCACGAAGACACGCTGCACATACAGCTTCAGGCCTTTAGGCGCTTCACGCTGGTACAGATCAAACGGTGCACGGGCCGGAACGTAGAGCAGCGAGCTGTATTCGAGCTTGCCCTCAACCTTGTTGTGGCTCCAGGCCAGCGGGTTCTCGTAGTCATGGGCAATGTGCTTGTAGAACTCCTGATATTCCTCGTCCTTTACTTCAGTACGAGGACGGGTCCACAGGGCACTGGCACGGTTAACGGTTTCCCATTCCAGTGCAGGCGCCTCTTCGCCTTCGGCAACGGTCTGCTCTTTAGGCAGTTCGATAGGCAGGGCGATATGGTCGGAGTACTTCTTGATGATGTTGCGCAGGCGCCAGCCGTCAGCGAATTCGGATTCGCCAGGCTTGAGGTGCAGCACGATTTTGGTGCCGCGGTCGGCCTTCTCGACGGTGGCCACTTCAAACTCGCCTTCGCCCTTCGAAGACCAGTGCACGCCCTCGCTTGCCGGGGTACCGGCACGGCGGCTGTACACGTCAACCTTGTCGGCAACGATAAAGGCCGAGTAGAAACCCACGCCGAACTGACCGATCAGATGCGAATCTTTTTTCTGGTCGCCGGTGAGGTTTTTCATGAAGTCGGCAGTGCCGGACTTGGCGATCGTACCCAGGTGGGTGATCACGTCATCGCGGTTCATGCCGATACCGTTGTCTTCGAGGGTGACGGTGTTGGCGTCTTTGTCGAAGCTCACACGGATTTTAAGCTCGGCACCGCCCTCCAGCAGATCTGGCTTGGACAGTGCTTCAAAACGTAATTTGTCGACAGCATCAGAGGCGTTCGAGATCAGTTCGCGAAGGAAGATTTCCTTGTTGGAGTACAGCGAATGGATCATGAGGTGCAGCAGTTGCTTGACCTCGGTCTGGAAGCCCAGGGTTTCTTTTTGAGTTTCCACGCTCATTGTTATCAAACTCCGATTGGATGGCAGTGGCCACGCCCGTAAGGGTTAGCGGCGGGATGTGATGAAAGTTGGGGCCAATGATGCAAATTTCAAGGGCCGAACCAGTGGCTCAAGTTTTTTACCAATAGTTTCCGCCCGCGCTGCTTTACTTATATATGTGTTCGAGCATGGAACTTAAGCCATCAGCCCATGCTCAAACGCCCCGTAGATCTACTCATAAGGAGAAACACCCCATGCGTAATACTTTTGCTGTTGCCTTGATGCTGGCTGCTTCGCTTGGCCTGGCTGCCTGCGACAAAAAATCCGAAGACAAAGCCCAGGACGCTGCCCAGCATTCTGAGCAAGCGCAAGAAAAAATGTCTGAAGCACAAGACAAAGTAAACGACGCGGCCAAAGAGAACGCCGAAGCTGCAAAAGCACAAGCCGAGTCCAATAAAGCCGCTGCTGAAGAAGCCGGCCAGACTGCTCCGGTTGCACCTGCGGCAACTACAGAAAGCAAGTAACACGACTTTCTGCGATATAAAACCAAGCCCGCCAAGTGCGGGCTTTGTTGTATCTGAACGTTAATGGCTAGTGTTTGCATGCTTGAACACACGCCCATTAAAAAAGCCCTGCATCCATTAAGATGCAGGGCTTTTTTATTGACTCGGCAACGCTTTTGGCGAACCGGGTAATTACGCCATTGCTTCAACTCGTTTGCCCAGCAGACGGTCGCAGATTACTGCGCCCAGCAGGGTCACAAGACTAGGCACCAGCCACGCCAGGCCCTGCTCGCTAAATGGCATATTGGCCAATTGGGCCGGAATCCACTCACCCAGGCCAGCACCTTTAAGCGCGTCGATCGAGCCAAAGAAGAACGACACCAGCATGACCGGACCAACGATCCGGCTCTGGGCATTCCACAGGCCTTTGCAGAAACTCAGCGCCACCAACACGATGCAAGGCGGGTAGATCGCCGTCAGCAACGGGATGGAAAACGCAATCAACTGGGTCAAGCCAAGGTTCGACACGGCCAGCGAAAACAGCGCAAGGATGATCACCAGCGTCTTGTAAGACAGTGGCAGCACAGTACTGAAGTATTCAGCGCAGGCACAGGTCAGGCCAACGGCCGTTACCAGGCAAGCCAGTGCAATCAGTACGGCAAGGAAACCGCTGCCCAGCGAACCGAAGGTGTGTTGTACATAGGCGTGCAGTACCGCCGCACCATTGGTTGCACCCGTCGCCACTTCATGGCTGCCCGCACCCAGGCGGAACAGGCTGATGTAGACCAGCGCCAGGCCGACACCGGCGATCAGGCCGGCAATGATGGCGTAGCGGGTAATCAGCTTGGGTGATTCAACACCACGGGAACGGATGGCATTCACGATCACGATACCGAACACCAGCGCACCCAGGGTATCCATGGTCAAGTAGCCATTGATAAAACCCTGGGAGAACGGTGCGGCCACGTACTCGGGGGTCGCGACGCCAACATCACCTGCAGGCAAGGCAACGGCAGCAATGCCGAGAATGGCCAGGGCGATGATCTTCAACGGAGCAAGGAAGCGCCCTACCGTGTCCAGCAGGCGACCCGGGTACAACGACACGAAAAACACGATCAGGAAGTACACCGAGCTGTACAGAAACAGCGCCAGTGAGCTTTCACCGGTCAAAGGTGCCAGGCCGACTTCAAAGGATACGGTGGCGGTACGCGGGGTCGCGAACAACGGGCCAACAGCCAGATAGGCCACGGCTGCCAACAAGCCCCCGGCGATCTTGCCGATCGGGCTGCTCAGTGCGTCCATGCCGCCACCGACCTTGGCCAGGGCAATAACGGTGACTACCGGCAGACCGACTGCGGTGATCAGGAAGCCCAATGCAGCCATCCAGACGTTAGGTCCGGCCTGCAGGCCAACGATTGGCGGGAAAATGATGTTGCCTGCCCCAACGAACAGGGCAAAAGTCATAAACCCAAGTGCCAGGATGTCCTGGCCTTTCAATACTTTCATTACGGAAATACCACACTACTGAATCGGGATTTAGAGGGGAATTTCCCGTGCGGATGTGGGAAATGCTGTCGATCCGTATAAGACCAACCCTTCTAGCGCGTGGCTTCCTTTTGGGATGCACACGCAGAACTGCGGAATGCTGGCAAGATTACCGAGTTTTTTCCTACAGCGCACTGTTAGAGGGCGGACTGTCCGATGAACGAACGCAGTTGTCGCCTGGACGACATCGAAAAATGCTTTGGTGTGGTTTTGCCTGCCCTGGATAGCTCAAAACCGCACGTTGTGGGAGCGGGCTTGCCCGCGATGGTAACGACGCGATTTATCTGAATGACCGCGGCGCCTGCATCGCGAGCAAGCCCGCTCCCACAAGGGTTTTGCTTGACCCCAAACGCACAAAGGCCACCCGAAGGTGGCCTTTGCCTGGTAGAGCAGTCAGTTAAGCGCGAGGCTTACTTCATTGCCCAGCCAGTCAGCTCGGACAGAGCCTTGCCGATGTCTGCCAGCGAACGCACGGTTTTTACGCCTGCGTCTTCCAGGGCAGCAAACTTCTCGTCTGCAGTACCCTTGCCGCCAGAGATGATTGCGCCTGCGTGGCCCATGCGCTTGCCTGGAGGGGCAGTCACACCAGCGATGTAGGAAACAACCGGCTTGGTCACGTTTGCCTTGATGTAGGCAGCCGCTTCTTCTTCAGCCGAACCGCCGATCTCACCGATCATAACGATCGCTTCGGTCTTCGGGTCTTCCTGGAACAGCTTCAGGATGTCGATGAAGTTGGAACCAGGGATCGGGTCACCACCGATGCCTACGCAAGTCGACTGGCCGAAACCGGCGTCAGTGGTTTGCTTTACAGCTTCGTAAGTCAGGGTGCCGGAACGCGACACGATGCCTACTTTGCCTGGCAAGTGAATGTGACCTGGCATGATGCCGATCTTGCATTCGCCTGGCGTGATAACGCCCGGGCAGTTAGGGCCGATCAGGGTAACACCCAGTTCGTCGCACTTAACTTTGCAGTCCAGCATGTCCAGGGTAGGAATGCCTTCAGTGATGCACACGATCAGCTTGATGCCGCCGAACGCTGCTTCAAGGATCGAGTCCTTGCAGAAAGGAGCCGGTACGTAGATAACGCTGGCGGTTGCGCCAGTTGCTTCTACGGCTTCTTTCACGGTGTTGAAAACAGGCAGGTCCAGGTGAGTGGTGCCGCCTTTGCCCGGAGTAACGCCACCGACCATCTTGGTGCCGTATTCGATGGCTTGCTGGGTGTGGAAGCTGCCCTGCGAACCAGTGATGCCCTGGCAGATAACTTTGGTGTCTTTATTGATCAGGACGCTCATTACTTGCCCTCCGCAGCTTTAACAACTTGTTGAGCAGCGTCGGTCAAGCTGGTAGCAGCGATGATGTTCAAACCGCTTTCTGCCAGTACTTTAGCGCCCAGATCAGCGTTGTTGCCTTCAAGGCGCACAACTACCGGGATTTTCACGCCGACTTCTTTCACTGCACCGATGATGCCTTCGGCAATCATGTCGCAACGAACGATGCCGCCGAAGATGTTAACCAGCACTGCTGCGACATTGCTGTCGGACAGGATGATTTTGAACGCTTCGGTAACGCGTTCTTTGGTAGCACCACCGCCAACGTCGAGGAAGTTGGCTGGCTTGCCGCCATGCAGGTTAACGATGTCCATGGTGCCCATGGCCAGACCAGCGCCGTTAACCATGCAGCCGATGTTGCCTTCCAGCGCTACGTAGTTCAGTTCGAACTTGGCAGCGTGCGCTTCGCGCGGATCGTCTTGCGACGGATCGTGGAAAGTTTTCAGCTTAGGCTGACGGTACATGGCGTTTGCGTCGATGTTGATTTTGGCATCGAGGCAGTGCAGATCGCCGTCAGTCTTGATAACCAGCGGGTTCACTTCCAGCAGGGCCAGATCGTGATCCTTGAACAGTTTGGCCAGACCTACGAAGATCTTGGCGAACTGAGCAACTTGCTTGCCTTCCAGACCCAGCTGGAAAGCCAACTCGCGACCCTGGAATGGCTGTGCGCCAACCAGTGGATCGATCGTTGCTTTCAGAATTTTTTCTGGAGTGTCGTGAGCGATTTTCTCGATGTCCACGCCACCTTCGGTGGAAGCCATGAACACGATACGACGGCTCGAACGGTCAACGACAGCGCCCAGGTACAGCTCTTTAGCGATATCAGTGCACGACTCAACCAGGATCTTGGTGACCGGCTGACCATTGGCGTCAGTCTGGTAAGTCACCAGACGCTTGCCCAACCACTGTTGTGCGAATGCTTTAGCGTCTTCTTTGCTGCGAACCAGCTTAACGCCGCCCGCTTTACCGCGACCACCTGCGTGAACCTGGGCTTTTACAACCCATTCGGTCCCACCGATTTTGTCGCAAGCTTCTGCGGCTGCTTCCGGGGTGTCTACTGCATAACCCTTGGATACTGGCAGGCCGTATTCAGCGAACAGCTGCTTACCCTGATACTCGTGAAGATTCATGCTTTTTACCGTCTTCGTTAGGTACTGCGCATTCGGCGCTGCACTACTATTAGTGCCGCACCACCTGTGACTGCTGCTTGTGCTGTTTCAACAAACCCGACATCCGCTTGAGCGGAGCCGGGCCCGGTTAAAACAAGACAAGACTGCGTCCGGCGGAAGTTCCGCGGTGAGGCTTGCTAGCAAGGCTCACGACGGGCAAACCGCCGTGGTTTCTTATTGTCTGGTCTTAACGTTTCTTACGGTTGGCAATGTGGATGGCGCCGCCATTCACAGCCAGTGCTGCTTCGTGCAAGGCTTCGGACAGGGTCGGATGGGAGAAAACCATCATGCCCAGATCTTCAGCGCTGGTGCCGAATTCCATACCGATCGCGCCCTGCTGTACCAGCTCTGCAGCGCTCGGGCCAATCACGTGGACGCCCAGTACGCGGTCAGTTTTGGCATCAGCAATGACTTTGACAAAGCCACCGGTGTCGTTTGCTGCCATGGCACGGCCACTGGCGGCGAACGGGAAGGTGCCGACGTTAACCTCAACGCCTTCAGCTTTCAAGGCCTGCTCGGTTTTACCAACCCACGCGATCTCCGGGTGAGTGTAAATAACCGATGGAATCAGGTCGTAGTTCATCTCGGTCTTGTGACCTTTGATGCGCTCGACAACCATGATGCCTTCTTCGGAAGCCTTGTGTGCCAGCATCATGCCGCGAACCACGTCACCAATGGCGAATACGCCCGGTACGCTGGTTGCGCAATGATCGTCAACAAACACGAAACCGCGCTCGTCGATGGTCACGCCGCTGTCAGCTGCCAGCAACTCGGTAGTCACCGGACGGCGACCCACGGCTACGATCAGCTTGTCGAAGGTGATGGTCTGTTCGCCGTTGGCGTCGGTGTAGGTCACAACGACTTCTTCACCGTTGACCTTGGAACCGGTGACGCGAGCGCCCAGCTTGATGTCCAGACCTTGTTTGGTCAGGGTTTTGTAGGCTTCTTTCGAAACGGCAGCGTCAGCAGCCATCAAGAAGGTGTCCAGGGCTTCCAGAACAGTCACTTCAGCGCCCAGACGGGACCATACCGAACCCAGTTCCAGACCGATCACGCCAGCGCCGATAACGCCCAGACGTTTTGGCACGGACTGGAATTCCAGGGCGCCGGTCGAATCAACGATCACGTTGTTGTCGACTGGAGCAGGTGGAATGTCGATCGGACGCGAGCCCGAAGCCAGAATCACGTTCTCGGCTTCGATGATTTCAACGCTGCCGTCTGGCTTGGTCAGCTCAACACGCTTGCCGGCCAGCAGTTTGCCGTGGCCTTGCAGGGAAGTAACGCCGTTGGCCTTGAACAGGGTCGCAACGCCGGAAGTCAGACCTTTAACGATGTTGGCTTTACGGCCAACCATCGCAGCAACGTCCATCTTCACTTCACCGGTGGTGATGCCGTGGATGGCGAATGCATCCTTGGCTTCGTGGTACTTCCAGGAGCTGTCCAGCAGCGCCTTGGATGGAATGCAGCCAACGTTCAGGCAAGTACCGCCCAGCGCCAGTTTGCCTTCCTTGTCGGTGTATTTTTCGATGCAAGCAGTCGAAAGGCCCAGTTGCGCGGCCTTGATGGCTGCAACATAGCCGCCAGGGCCCGCACCAATCACTACAACGTCAAATTTCTGAGACATGAAAATAGATCCTCTATTAGCTACAAGCTGTCAGCAGCAAGCTGCAAGCCAAAGCCAGACTGCTTTTTCCCGCAGCCTGGCACCTGAAACTTGCAGCAGCTTCTATTAGATATCCAGCAGCAGACGAGCCGGGTCTTCCAGCAGGTTTTTGATTGCTACCAGGAAACTTACAGCTTCTTTGCCATCGATCAAGCGGTGATCGTAAGACAGAGCCAAATACATCATCGGACGGATAACTACCTGACCGTTGACTGCCATTGGACGCTGAAGGATGTTGTGCATGCCCAGGATCGCGGCTTGCGGCGGGTTAACGATCGGGGTCGACATCATCGAACCGAAAGTACCACCGTTGGTGATAGTGAAAGTACCACCGGTCATTTCGTCGATCGACAGTTTGCCGTCACGGGCTTTTTTACCGTAGGCAGCGATGCCGCCTTCGATTTCAGCCAGGCTCATCAGTTCGGCGTTACGCAGAACCGGAACCACCAGACCACGGTCGCTGGAAACAGCTACACCGATGTCGGCGAAGCCGTGGTAAACGATGTCGGAACCGTCGATCGAGGCGTTAACGGCCGGGAAGCGTTTCAGTGCTTCGGTAGCTGCTTTCACGAAGAACGACATGAAGCCCAGGCGTACGCCGTTGTGGGACTTCTCGAACAGATCCTTGTACTTCGAACGCAGTGCCATGATTTCAGTCATGTCCACTTCGTTGAAAGTGGTCAGCATCGCCATGTTCGACTGAGCTTCAACCAGACGCTTGGCCACGGTGGCACGAACGCGGGTCATCGGAACGCGTTTTTCTACGCGGTCGCCAGCAGCGAATACCGGAGCGGCAGCGGCAGGTGCAGCGGCCTTGGCCGGCGCAGCAGCAGGAGCGGCTTTTTTGGCAGCTACCGCAGCAACTACGTCTTCCTTGGTCACACGACCGCCTTTGCCAGTACCGGCAACGGAAGCGATGTTGATACCGTTTTCTTCAGCGATCTTGCGTGCAGCCGGAGCAGCAACAGGATCGTCTTCGCCATCGGCAGCCGGAGCAGCAGCCTGGGCGGCCGGTGCAGCGGCAGCAGCAGGAGCGGCAGCAGCAGCGCCGCCTTCAACGATGGAGCCCAGCACTTCGTCGGACAGAACGGTGTCGCCTTCGTTCTTGACGATAGCGCCCAGCACGCCGTCAGCAGTGGCCAGTACTTCCAGCACTACCTTGTCGGTTTCGATGTCGACAATCAGGTCGTCGCGCTTTACAGCGTCGCCCGGTTGCTTGTGCCAGGTGGCAACGGTGCCATCGGCAACCGATTCCGGAAATGTTGGGGCTTTGATCTCGATAGCCATGTTCTTTGGTTCCTTAAATTCGGTTTCAGTGCGCGAAGGCGTTAAACAGTGAACGCGTCTTGCAACAGTTTTGCCTGTTGCTCAGCGTGCATCGATGCGTAACCACAAGCAGGTGCAGCAGAAGCGTCACGGCCCGCGTACTCGAGTACGAGCGACTTGTCGTGACCGCTGATGATGCGGCGCATGTGATGCTGGCTGCAGTACCAGGCACCCTGGTTCATCGGCTCTTCCTGACACCAGACAATATGCTTGGCGTTTTTGTACGGAGCCAGGACTTCAATCAAGTCGTCCTCAGGGAACGGGTACAGCTGCTCAAGACGCACGATAGCGATGTCATCACGACCTTCGGCACGGCGTTTTTCCAACAGGTCGTAGTAGACCTTGCCGCTACACAGCACGATGCGACCGACGTTCGCCGGATCCTGCGCATCGATTTCCGGAATAACGGTCTGGAACGAACCTTCGGCCAGATCTTCCAGGGTCGAGATTGCCAGTTTGTGACGCAGCAACGACTTCGGTGTCAGGACGATCAGCGGCTTGCGCAGCGGACGGATAACCTGACGGCGCAACAGATGGTAGATCTGTGCCGGAGTGGTCGGTACGCACACCTGAATGTTGTGCTCGGCACACAATTGCAGGTAACGCTCAAGACGTGCAGAGGAGTGCTCCGGGCCCTGACCTTCATAACCGTGTGGCAGCAGCATGGTCAGACCGCACAGACGGCCCCACTTGTGCTCACCGCTGGTGATGAACTGGTCGATTACAACCTGGGCGCCGTTGGCGAAGTCGCCGAACTGGGCTTCCCAGATCACCAGCGCGTTCGGCGTGGTGGTGGAATAGCCGTATTCGAACGCCAGCACCGCTTCCTCGGACAGCAGCGAGTCGTACAGGTCAAAGCGAGGCTGACCTTCGAACAGGTGCTTCAGGGGAATATAGGTGCCAGCATCTTTCTGGTTGTGCAACACGGCGTGACGGTGCGAGAACGTACCGCGACCAATGTCCTGACCGGTCATGCGAATCGGGTGACCTTCGAACTGCAGGGTTGCATATGCCATGGTTTCGGCATAACCCCAGTTGATCGGCAGGCCGCCGGCTTGCATTTTTTGACGATCTTCGTAGATCTTCGCAACCTGGCGCTGAACCACAAAGCCTTCTGGAATTTCCAGCAGCTTGGCAGACAGTTCTTGCAGGGTTTTCAGATCGAAACGGGTGTCGTGACGCGCAGTCCAGGCGTGGCCCAGATACGGACGCCAGTCCACGAACAGCTCTTTGTTCGGTTCCTTGACCAGACTTTTCACAACATGCAGGCCGTTGTCCAGCGCGTTGCGGTATTCGTCGATCTTGGCCTGAACGCGTTCTGCGTCCACCACTTTCTCTTGTGTCAGGCGCTCGGCATACAGCTCACGGGTGGTGCGCTGCTTGGCGATCTGCTGATACATCAGCGGCTGGGTACCGTTTGGTTCATCGGCCTCGTTGTGACCGCGACGGCGGTAGCAGAACAGGTCGATCACGACGTCACGCTTGAACTGCATGCGGTAGTCGATAGCCAGCTGAGTCACGAACAATACGGCTTCCGGATCATCACCATTGACATGGAGGATCGGCGCCTGAATCATTTTCGCGACGTCAGTGCAGTACTCGGTAGAACGGGAGTCTTCCGGATTGCTGATGGTGAAGCCGACCTGGTTGTTGATCACCAGGTGAACCGTACCGCCAGTCTTGAAGCCGCGAGTCTGCGACATCTGGAAGGTTTCCATGACCACGCCCTGACCTGCGAAAGCAGCATCACCGTGGATGGAAATTGGCAGTACCTTTTCGCCGGTGCTGTCGTTACGACGGTCCTGGCGAGCGCGTACAGACCCTTCAACCACTGGAGAAACGATTTCCAGGTGGGAGGGGTTAAACGCCATTGCCAGGTGAACTTCACCACCGGCAGTCATGACGTTGGAGGAGAAGCCCTGGTGGTATTTAACGTCACCGGAACCCAACTCGATCTTTTTCTTGCCTTCGAACTCGTCGAACAGCTCGCGCGGGTTTTTGCCGAAGGTGTTCACCAATACGTTCAGGCGACCACGGTGGGCCATGCCGATAACGATTTCCTTGGTGCCGTAGTTGCCCGAACGCTGGATCAGCTCGTCCAGCAAAGGAATCAGGCTTTCGCCGCCTTCCAGGCCGAAACGCTTGGTGCCCGGGTATTTGGTCCCCAGGTACTTTTCCAGACCTTCAGCAGCAGTCACGCGCTCAAGCAGATGGCTTTTGACTTCAGCCGAGTAAGTCGGGCGGCCGCGTACGCTTTCGAGGCGCTGTTCAAACCAGTGGCGCTGCTCGGAATCGACGATGTGCGTGAACTCTGCGCCAATGGTGCGGCAATATGTCTGCTGCAACGCTTCGAGAATTTCGCGTAGGCTCGCTTCCTCTTTGCCGATATACAGGTCGCCGGCACGGAAGGTCGTATCAAGATCGGCATTGGTCAAGCCGTAATGATTGATCGACAGGTCTGCAGGTGCAGGACGCTGCCACAGCCCCAGCGGATCAAGCTGGGCTGCCTGGTGGCCGCGCATCCGATAGGCCTGGATCAATCGCAGCACTTCAACCTGCTTCTTCTCGTGCTCACTGCTCACGCTCCCGGCAGAAACCGGTTGAGCGCGGCGCTGGTTCTTTGCCAGCAGCACGAAATGGTCGCGGATTGTGGAGTGCGAAACATCGTTGGCAGAGTTGCCTTCAACAGGCAACGTCTGAAATTTGGTGCGCCATTCTTCTGGCACAGCGTTAGGGTCGTGCAGGTAGAGCTCATAGAGCTCTTCCACATAGGCAGCGTTACCACCTGAAAGATAGCCGCTGTTCCACATGCGCTGCATCACGCTTTCTTGCATGCTTGGTCACCCTCGGTTAGGGGACACCATCGACGAGAACACCAGAGCATGCTTGAGAAAGTCCGAATACAGCGACTAAAACAAGCCACTTAGGATCACGCTGATAGTCCGGGTACCAGCCCGGATGCCCCTGCTGGTCTCATTTCTTCAAAATAAGAGCCGCAGCTTTATGAGCTGTTGCTCAGGTTAAAACTACGGCGCCGGTTGAAGCCTGCGCCGTAGCATCTACGGTTACAGCGGTGCTGCGGTACTGCTTTGGATCACACGCCGCTTTGCAGCAGCATGCTACGCACGTGACCGATGGCCTTAGTCGGGTTCAGGCCCTTCGGACACACGTTTACGCAGTTCATGATCCCGCGGCAGCGGAATACGCTGAACGGGTCATCCAGCGAAGCCAGGCGCTCACTGGTCTTGGTGTCACGGCTGTCAGCCAGGAAACGATAGGCTTGCAGCAGTGCAGCAGGGCCCAGGAACTTGTCCGGGTTCCACCAGAAGGACGGGCACGAGGTCGAGCAGCAAGCGCACAGGATGCACTCGTACAGACCGTCGAGCTTTTCACGCTCTTCTGGTGATTGCAGACGTTCGATGGCCGGAGCCGGCGTGTCGTTCTGCAGGAACGGCTTAACTTTCTCGTATTGCTTGTAGAAGATGCTCATATCGACGACCAGGTCACGGATAACCGGCAAACCTGGCAGTGGACGAACGATCAGCTTGTTGCCTTTAACGACAGCGGACAGCGGCGTTACACACGCCAGGCCGTTCTTGCCGTTGATGTTCATGCCGTCTGAGCCGCAAACGCCCTCACGGCAAGAGCGACGATAGGAGAAACCCTCGTCCTGCTCTTTGATCAGGGCCAGTACATCCAGCACCATCAGGTCTTTACCATTGGTATTGACCTCGAATTCCTGCATGAACGGAGCGGCGTCCTGATCAGGGTTGTAACGATAAACACTGACTTTCAACATATCGGCCACCCTTAGTAAGTACGAACCATTGGCTCGAAGGTCGGAACGGTTTTCGGCGAGAAGTTCACCGCACGCTTGGCTACGCGCTTGTCACCCGGGAAGTACAGGGTGTGGCACAGCCAGTTAACGTCGTCACGATCTTCGAAGTCTTCACGGGCGTGAGCACCGCGCGATTCCTTACGAACTTCAGCAGCGATTGCAGTCGCTTCAGCCACTTCGAGCAGGTTTTGCAGCTCAAGGGCTTCGATACGGGCCGTGTTGAACGCCTGGCTCTTATCGTTGATTTTCACGTTGGCGATGCGCTTGCGCAGATCAGCCAGCTGAGCAATACCCTTCTGCATGTATTCGCCGGTACGGAATACACCGAAGTAGTTCTGCATGCAGCTTTGCAGCTCTTTACGCAGGGTTGCCACGTCTTCGCCGTCGGTACGCGAGTTCAGGCCGTCCAGACGTGCCAGGGCAGCGTCGATGTCGGACTGGCGTGGACGAGCGTAATCAACGCCTTCTTTAAGGGTCTGCTCAAGGAACAGGCCGGCAGCACGACCGAATACCACCAGGTCGAGCAGCGAGTTGCCGCCCAGACGGTTGGCACCGTGTACGGATACGCAAGCCACTTCACCTACTGCAAACAGGCCAGGGATGATCTGGTCGTTGCCGTCGGCGTCCTGAGTGATCGCCTGACCATGAATGTTGGTGGCAACGCCGCCCATCATATAGTGGCAAGTCGGAACCACTGGAACCGGAGCCAATACCGGGTCAACGTGTGCGAACGTTTTCGACAGTTCGCAGATACCTGGCAGACGGCTGTGCAGCACTTCTTCACCGAGGTGATCGAGCTTCAGCATTACGTGGTCGCCATCAGGACCGCAACCGTTGCCCGCGATGATTTCCTTAACCATCGAGCGAGCAACAACGTCACGACCAGCAAGGTCTTTGGCGTTCGGAGCATAACGCTCCATGAAACGCTCGCCATGCTTGTTGATCAGGTAGCCACCTTCACCACGGCAACCTTCGGTAACCAGTACACCGGCGCCGGCAATACCGGTCGGGTGGAACTGCCACATTTCGATGTCCTGTACCGGCACGCCAGCACGCAGCGCCATGCCAATACCGTCGCCGGTGTTGATCAGGGCGTTGGTGGTGGACGAGTAGATACGGCCTGCACCGCCAGTCGCCAGTACGGTCGCGTTAGCGCGAACGTAAGAGGTTTCACCGGTTTCGATGCAGATAACGATCATGCCGACGAAATCGCCAGCCTCGTTCTTAACCAGATCGACACCGTAGTATTCGTTCAGGAATACAGTGCCGGCCTTGAGGTTGGCCTGGTACAGGGTGTGCAACAGCGCGTGACCGGTACGGTCGGCTGCAGCGCAAGTACGGGCAGCCTGGCCGCCTTTGCCGAAGTCCTTGGACTGACCGCCGAAAGGACGCTGGTAGATACGACCCTGTTCGGTACGGGAGAACGGCAGACCCATGTGCTCGAGCTCGAACACGGCTTCCGGACCTACGGAACACATGTATTCGATAGCGTCCTGGTCACCGATATAGTCGGAACCCTTGACGGTATCGTACATGTGCCAGCGCCAGTCATCGTTTGGATCTGCAGACGCGATCGCGCAGGTGATGCCACCCTGGGCCGATACGGTGTGCGAACGAGTCGGGAAAACCTTGGTGATTACAGCAGTCTTGTGACCGCCTTGAGCCAGCTGCAGAGCAGCGCGCATGCCGGCACCGCCGCCGCCAATGATGATGGCGTCGAACGAAAGTGTATTAACTGTGTTAGCCATGAATCAGATACCCCAAAGAATCTGCACACCCCAGACGAAGTAAGCGAACATTGCAACGCCGCAGACTGCCTGGAAGAGGAAACGTACTGCTGTTGCGGACTTGCCCAGCGCCATTGGCGTCAGGTAGTCGGTCGCGATGGTCCACATGCCGACCCAGGCGTGTGCGCCCAGAGCAACAAGGGCCAGCAGGCTGAAAATACGCATCCAGTTGCTTGCGAACAGCTCATGCCATTGGGCGTAGCCAATGCCAGGGTTCGCAACGAGGTACCCGATCAGGAAGATGAAATAAGCCGCTAGAACAACCGCAGACACACGTTGTGCCATCCAGTCATAGAGGCCCGAACGCGACAGGTTCGTAACGCTGGTTACCATATCCAAACTCCCGCCAGAACAATCATCACCACGGAAATGACGATTACGATTTTCGAGCCCAGTCGGCCGCCTTCAAGCGTCTCACCGATGCCCATGTCCATGATCAAGTGGCGCACACCGGCAACCAGGTGATACAGCAAGGCAGAGAGCAGGCCCCACGCAACGAATTTGGCCAGCGGACTGGTCAAGCATGCCTTCACCTCGGCATAACCTTCTTCGGAACCCAGGGATTTGCTCAATGCATAAAGCATGATGCCCAGGCCGAGAAAAAGAATGATGCCCGATACACGGTGCAGAAATGACGTAACGCCGGTGATGGGGAGTTTGATGGTCCTTAGGTCTAGGTTTACAGGTCGTTGGCTATTCACGGCTTTTTTCACACTGAAGAGCCCCTAACAATCAGGGCAAGTTTGTTGGGATGCGCACTGGTCAGGTACCCACCACCCGGGAGTGACGACCCCCATCTAAACAGGCCCAAAAGCCTCTGGCGGTCGGCTGCCGAGTATAGACAGTTAGGTTACTAATGACAACGCAAACACCCACCCCCTAATAGCGCATTGCGCTCTTGGCATAAAAGGCGTAAACGGCTGGGATATTCGCGAAAAAACGCTTCTCAAAGCCTTGTACAGCAAGACTTTAGGCAAATTGACATTCGAATTTATCTCACTATAGTGGTGCGGGCCCTGCGTGGGGGGTCTGTCTGATGATTTCAAGCATAAATAGGAGGCCACATGGCTGACAAAAAAGCGCAGTTGATCATCGAGGGCGCAGCCCCCGTCGAGCTGCCCATTTTAACTGGCACCGTGGGTCCCGATGTAATCGATGTGCGAGGCCTGACGGCCACGGGCCGATTCACATTTGACCCTGGCTTCATGTCGACCGCATCTTGCGAGTCGAAGATCACCTATATTGATGGTGACAACGGTATCCTGCTGCACCGCGGCTACCCGATCGAACAGCTGGCTGAACACTCTGACTACCTTGAGACCGCTTACCTGCTGCTGAACGGCGAACTGCCGACCGCAGAGCAGAAGGCTCAATTTGTCAGCACCGTGAAGAACCACACCATGGTTCACGAGCAGTTGAAGACTTTCTTCAACGGCTTCCGTCGTGACGCCCACCCGATGGCGGTCATGTGCGGTGTAGTCGGCGCCCTCTCGGCCTTCTACCACGACTCCCTGGACATCAATAACCCGCAGCATCGCGAAATTTCCGCGATCCGCCTGGTTGCCAAGATGCCGACGCTTGCAGCGATGGTTTACAAGTACTCCATGGGTCAACCCATGATGTACCCGCGTAACGACCTGACCTACGCCGAAAACTTCCTGCACATGATGTTCAATACGCCGTGCGAGATCAAACCGATCAGTCCGGTACTGGCCAAGGCAATGGACAAGATCTTTATCCTGCATGCCGACCACGAACAGAATGCGTCGACCTCTACCGTGCGCCTGGCGGGCTCTTCGGGTGCCAACCCGTTCGCCTGTATTGCTGCCGGTATCGCTGCACTGTGGGGCCCTGCCCACGGCGGCGCCAACGAAGCCGTGCTGACCATGCTCGACGAAATTGGCGATGTGTCCAACATCGACAAGTTCATCGCCAAGGCCAAGGACAAAAACGATCCGTTCAAGCTGATGGGCTTCGGTCACCGGGTTTACAAAAACCGTGACCCACGCGCCACTGTCATGAAAAAGACCTGCGACGAAGTTCTCAAGGAACTGGGCATCACCAACGATCCGCAACTCGAACTGGCCATGCGCCTGGAAGAGATCGCCCTGACCGACCCGTACTTCATCGAACGTTCGCTGTACCCGAACGTCGACTTCTACTCGGGGATCATCCTCAAGGCGATCGGCATTCCGACCAGCATGTTCACCGTGATCTTCGCCCTGTCCCGTACAGTGGGCTGGATCTCGCACTGGAAAGAAATGCTCTCCAGCCCGTACAAGATTGGCCGTCCGCGCCAGCTGTACACCGGCTACGAGCAGCGTGACATCACCAAGCTGGAAGACCGCAAGTAAGGCATATCCCACGATAGTGCCCTGATTGCAGACAATACGGCCTCTATTTATAGAGGCCGTATTTTTTTGTGTGTGCGTCTTGTAGCAGCAACTGTCTTGCCCAGTCATTTACGTTCGCCATGCTGTGCCGTCGCGCAGCATGGCGTTAAGCCGGATCA
>NZ_WIVQ01000053.1:0-30983 GCF_009600545.1 Pseudomonas sp. FSL R10-1339
TCGCTGGTTGCTCATGGCACCTCCTAATGGGCCTCATTTTAAGGCTTGGAGGTGTCTACGAAACTAGGGGCGATTCAGTACTTCACAAGAACGTAGATGAAATTATCTACTGCTTTGAACGAAGTGATGTCCGCGTCGTGGTGATTGAGGATTTGGATCGTTTCGGAACTCAGGAAATATTTTTTCGCTTGCGCGAGATCAACTTCACAATCCGCCACTCACCCCAAATAACTCGACCTGTTCACTTCATTTACGCTATTCGTGACGAGCTGTTCACCGTCACCGATAAGACGAAATTTTTTGATCTGATCATCCCTGTGATCCCTGTCGTCAATTCTGAAAACTCAAGGGAGAAGCTTCAAGAGCTCATGATGACTCGGGCTATTGATGGCAAGAAACTGGGGGCGATTCAACGTCGCCGTACTCTGGATATTGGGGCCTGTCATAAACTCTAGAAAATTCTTGTAACCGCCCCCCACTACGCCTGTTGCCGGACAAGCATACGCGACATGCATGTAATACGGCAGTAAAGAGATCGCGATAGCGGGTAGTAGTGAAATTACGCAGTACAGCGCTTTGACAAACGTTTCGCGAACCTCTGGAGTCACCAGCAGACAGCAATCAAGATCTGGAGTACCGTAATTTTCTCCCGCTATCATTATCATCTCCAGCCCATCGAGGCGGCATTAGTAAGAGCCTACCTCAGATGACGGTATCAAAACGACACAAGGCCCAAGTTGCGAACCGCTTTCGTAACAGCTATCAATTGGCCACAAACGGCGCAAAGCCTAGATTTTTCAGTGGTTTCTAAATATCAAGAAATATATATTTTATTTTTGCCCTTGAATTCTTTTTTTTAAAACGGAGTGTATAGTTATTGAATTCAAAAACAGCTTTCTCCAAACCTCTTAATCAATACTCAACTTTTCAAGCAAAACCCAACTGACATTTGCCCAGTGCTTCTGACATTCAACTTGCTTACAGGCCAATTGGTAGCATGTTAAGAAAATCCAATCAATCTTACCGAAAACCTAAGGAGGCCGCTTTGCTTCAAAAAGTCGTTTATTCGGCCGCAGGACGGCTAGCTTGTCTTTTGAGCCCAAACCAAGCGGCTAAATTTTGGGGATAACCACGTCCAAAATTTGAGAATCGCCATGCCGCCAAAATAAAAACAAAGAAGCGGGATTGAAAAACTCACAGACGAGAAAATTTTGGACAGATTCGACCCCCTCCTTAGGGCGGATCGGCCACTTGGAACGTCAACCAGGAAGCCCTACGAGGTGACAATCCCCCTCCCGCATATCTCTTAAGCGCGCTCAAGAGTAGGCTTATGCAGTTTTTTCTTGATAGGCACCACCTAGCGATGGCTGAGTGTGATTTTATCCCCTACAGGTCTTCGGATTACGCGTTGGTACGGCTTCTGATCCCGGCTCTCCTCACCGCCTGCCCGAGTGTTGCGATGAGTTTTTATACTCCTAAAAGCTCGTAAAGCGTAAGCGTCTGCTCAACACACCTAAGTGGTTAGGCAGGCATTTGCGGATCGAGTTGGCGCTGACGCCATGACTGAGGGCGGCCTGGAACCGTGGCTCCGGGTAGCAGCCCCCCTACACAGCCTAGGTCTTGAAGGGTTTGGGATCAGAGCTTTATTGGCGCATGGAAATCCTAGCGAGATGGGCGATCGCGCCCGCTAAAAATTAGAAAGACACAATCGCCTTTTAGTTCAGGGATTCTGAAGGTGTGTCGCTGGGCACTTACAGATGCAGCAAGGTAGGCAATGTCAACCGTCCTAGCAATTCCAGCTTTTAAAAGGCCATTTGTTGTCACCCCCTAAAAAATCCCCCCCGCCTCAAGCTTAAGTCGAGCCTTAATAGTATAGCCTTCCTGTGCTCACTTCTTAAATTGACGATCTGTCAATAGATAACCTAAATAAATGCGACGGGCGGTCGTTGACCTCTCCGCAAAAAACAATGAGCATGTATTGACACCAGACAGCCCCAGGACGTGCGAAAGGTGAAACCTATTGACTTTAAAGGGTATTTTTATGCGCTTGCCACAAAATAGCGATTACGTCCCGGCTAAAGAAGCTGCCGCAATTCTCGGCCTTTCTCCTGAGACCCTTCGCTTTTGGCGGTACACCGGCAAGTACAAAGACATGCTGCCACCATTTATGCACGTCAGCCGGAAGATCTTTTACAAAAAAGCTGATGTACAGCGATTTTCCGAAATAAGCATGAGCGCCGCCTAACACCAGCCTGGTGTTTTATTCGCGGTAGAAAATAAGGCGCACCGTCTTTGGTTGAGGCGGTGCGCCTTTTCTTTTGCGCGATCACCTCTCCTACCTCATCACCAAAGATCCACTTGGAAGCCGCTTGGGAGCTGCTTGCTTGCCGCTTGCCAATAGAGACTGGCGATCAATCAGGAGCTTCTGTGGCTGGCGGGAGCTTATGTGGGCGGTGCGTAGCTTGCTGGAGATTGGACTTTTGAGCGCTGCGGCTCCCTAATAGCTACCAAGCGCTGAGCTGTATGGACTTGGAAAGTATTTTACAGAGAGGAAATCGCTTCAACAGGCTGATTTAATTGAGGTTTTTTTTGATTTTTGTAACGCGGAGGGATGATAGGGGTTGACCCCCGGGGGATTTTAAGTCCCATGCGTCTACCAATTTCGCCATTCGGGCGGTAGCGCTATAAAGCGGGTCACGAAGGAAGGTGCTTTAACAAAAAAGTACTCAGAGCCTGCGCAACAGGTGGACGAATATATAGAGCCTGCGCTCATGAGGCAAGGTCGATAGTGTCCATTGTGGTACATTTTTTTTCTCCGTGCCTGGGTAAAACCGTCGAAAAATCATAGATATATGCACCACGCCGGGGGTGTCCCTGCTGTGTTGAGGGTATTTGCAGCGCTGCTGCGGCGCGTATTCCCGAGTAGGCTAGGCTGCTTGCACAGCTGGGACATGAGTGGGCGTGATGAATACGAGTGTGATTTACGCATTGGCAGCGGCAGCGCTGTTCGGGGCTAGTACGCCATTGGCCAAGCTGCTGGGTACCGAGGTATCGCCGGTGATGCTGGCCGGGCTGTTGTATCTGGGCAGTGGCCTGGGTTTGCTGTTGGTGCGCTGTGTCCGCGATCGGGGCTGGAAGCCCTCGGGTCTGGGTGCCGGTGAATGGCCCTGGCTGCTCGGCGCAATTGTATTTGGCGGGATCCTGGGCCCCGTGGCGTTGATGTTCGCTTTGACCCTCACCAGCGGGGCGACGGCTTCGTTGATGTTGAATCTTGAACCAGTGCTTACGGCACTGCTGGCCTGGGTGGTGTTCAAGGAAAACGCAGACCGGAGAATCGTGCTGGGGATGCTGGCAATCATTGCCGGCGGCGTTGTGTTGTCCTGGCCATCCGGGGCATCTGCGGCGGTGTCGCTTTCCTGGCTTGGGCCATTGGCGGTGGGGTTTGCCTGTTTCTGTTGGGCGGTCGATAACAATCTGACGCGCAAGGTATCTGCTTCTGATGCGCTGTATATCGCGGGCGCCAAGGGCCTTTTCGCGGGGTTGGTGAACTGTGCGATTGCATTGGCTTTGGGGGCGAAGGTTCCGTCGTTTGGGGTACTGAGCCCGACCCTGCTGATCGGTTTCCTGGGCTACGGTGTCAGTTTGGTGCTGTTTGTCCTGGCATTACGCGGCCTGGGGGCGGCGCGCACCGGGGCGTACTTTTCAACGGCACCTTTTCTGGGGGCGGCAATTGCCATTGTGCTGCTGGGCGAGTCGGTATCGCTGCTGTTCTGGCTGGCTGCTGGCTGCATGATTGTCGGGGTCTGGCTGCATCTGACCGAGCGCCATGAGCATGAGCATTTACATCAGCCGCTGGAGCACTCCCATCGCCATACCCACGATGAACATCACCAGCATGAACATGAGCATGCCGCAGATATTCCTGCGGGCAAGGCTCACAGTCATGCACATCAGCATTCGGTCATCAGCCATAACCATCCGCATTTCCCGGATATCCATCATCGCCACCGGCACTGAGCCATTGCGTTTTAAACCCTGATTTCAATGGAGCTATGGATCGCGCATGTTTGAACATATTGACTTCAATTACCTGCTGGCAACGTATGGTTACCTGGCCATTTTTATCGGCTGTTTGCTCGAAGGTGAAACCATTCTGATCCTCGGGGGGATGGCGGCACACCAGCATGTCCTCAAGCTGTTGCCGGTGATTGGTTATGCCAGCCTGGCGGGGATGCTGGGTGATCAGTTGTTGTTCTGGCTCGGGCGTTATTTCGGTGCTCGCCTGTTGCCCCGCCTGCACAAACAGCAGGCCGCTATTGATCGCGTGACGCAGTTGATTGGCCAGTATCCGACGGTGTCCATTTTTTCGGTGCGGTTTTTGTATGGCATGCGCCTGATCGGGCCCATGGTGATCGGTGCCAGCAAGGTCTCGCCATTGAAGTTTCTCTGCATCAATGCCTTGGGCGCGGCCGTGTGGGCAACGCTGTTTGCCAGTGGCGGCTATTGGGCCGGGGAGTTTCTCGAAGGCGTACTGGGCGACCTTAAGCCCTATCGCTTGCCGATTGCCCTGGGCGTGGTCGCATTGATGGTGGTGGTGGCCGTTGCCCGTCACTACAGGGCGAAAACCAGGGCGAAAACCAAAGCGGTCAAATCACTTTGACAGCCCGGCCGATAAACTGGATCGGCCCTGTCGGCTTGCCTGTTGTCGAACCGTTGGGGCCTTCCAGAGTCAGCTCGAAAAGTTGATTGGGCGACAGCGGCGGCAGGCGATCCAGTGGCAGTGACAGCACTTGTCCCGGCTTGACCAGCCCCAGGGAAACCGGCCCGGCCCAGTCGTCGGCCTTGGTCCAGAACTCCAGGGCCTTGTCGCCGGGCACTTGCGCGACGCCAAGGGGGATCAACTGGATATGTTCACGATCGTTGGCCTGGATGACCCAGCCGGGTGCCTGACTTTGTGGTGCCACCAAAACCACCACATAGGCGGGCGGCGAGATGGCAGGGGTCACGGACCACAATGTCACGCCCAGTGCCAGCGTTGCGGCCAGGCCTGCGGCCGTCAGGCCGCGCCACAATGGCAGAAGGTTCCACCAACCAGTACTGGCCTGTGTTGGCGAGGCTGGGACATTCAGGGCGTTCAGGCTGCGCTCGATTCTCGGCCACAGCCGCTCTGAAGGCTGTTGCGCCGGGGCAAGGTCGTTGAGGGGCAACAGTCGGGATTCCCAGCGATCGACTGCGGCCTGAAGATCAGGCTCATGGGGCAGGCGTTGATCAAGCGCACGCCGTTGTTGCCCATTGAGCGTGCCCAGCACGTATTCGCCCGCCAAGGCATCGAGATCGTCCGGGTCGCTATTGTCAGGTGTAAAAGTCATCCCATGCACTCGCGCAAGGCGCTCAGGCTGCGTTTGATCCAGGCTTTTACGGTGCCCAGAGGGGTGTCCAGTTTGTTTGCAATTTCTGCATGGGTATAGCCGTCAACATAGGCATGCACAATGCAGGAGCGTCGGGCCGGGTCGAGTTGCTCAAGGCAGCCGTATATGCGCTCGCAGCCATCCGGCCATTGCAGTGGGTCCTGCGTCTGGTGGCGCCCGTCGAGAGTGGCCAGAGGTTGCAAGGCCAGTTCGCTGCTTTCGCTGACTTGAATTTCCAGGCGAGTGTCGCGCCTGCAGTTCAGGGCCAGATGCCGGGTCAGGCTGAAAATCCAGCCTCGTGCAGAACCGCGCCCGGGATCGAAGCTGGCGGCGCGCATCCAGATTTTGATAAAAGCGTCATGCACGATGTCCTCAGCCAGTGCGCTGTCGCGGGCAATGCGTTTGGCTACCCCCAGCAAGCGCGCGCTTTCCTGGGCATACAGGGCCACCAGCGCCTGCTGCTCGCCGCGGGCGCAGGCCAGCAGGCAGGCTTCATAGTCAAATAGTGGCTCAGGTAGTGTCACTGTGTTCCGCCGTTGCAGATGGGACATCTCCGGTCATTGCCCGGTCTCCATCGAAGCAGCGTAGACGATGTAACGCATTAGCGGCTGGCCCAGAAAATGTAATCGGCCTGGTATGGCACTACTTGTCGCTGGCCCTTGTTGGCGGCTGTGCAGGCGCTGGCAGGTGCCGCACCGCCCTTGAGTGCCACACGCTGGATGTAACTCACACCGTTCATGGCACCTTTGCCCTCGGCAGGATTGGCCTTGACCAGTTGATAGGGCAGGTTGCCAGCCCCGGCAGGGGCCACTGCGAGCTGGGTGCCGGTGACTCTGGAACCGTCCAGGGCTTGCCAGGTCGCGGGCGGGCCAAAGTAGCTACCAACTTGTTTACCAGTTGTGTCATTGAGCTGAGCTTTTGGGCCTACAAAAAACCACTCCATTTCGCCTGGAGTGCTGGCTTTTTCTTTGCACTCATATGTGATTTCGCCTACACCAACTGTTGTCATTGCCATCTTGTGGCCGTCGGGAACTCTAATGTTTTCGGGCAAATTCGACTGTGCCCAGGCGCCTTGGGCTGCCACCAGCAGCATGGCGGCAAGTGTCAGGCTGGCATGGCTGATCAAAGGTTTTGCGTTCATGTTCCGATCTCCTGATGGGATAACAGCACGCTGCTGTTACGGGTACTACCCGCAGCAGGAGGATTTGGATGCAGTTGCAAAAAATAAACTTGAAAGGCAAAGTCCGGGAACCCGGTTGCGTGACGGATCCCTTGGCCTAAGCTTTGGAATACAGGCTCAACGCCAAGGGTTTCAAGGCATTGGCAGCACGTTCGCGAAGCCGGTCCGATAATAAAAGGAGATCTGGATGTTTATCCGTTTATTGATCCTTGCTTCTGTGCTGGTTGCAGGCACGGTGCAGGCCGTTGAAGTTCCAAGCCCGCTTGAACAGGATCGCGGCAAGTTTCGCCCGCTGGTAGTGGTCGCCCGTGCAGATGCCGACCCAACCCTGGTCAACCTCAAAAAAGCCCTTGAAGATCCGGCCAACAAGCAGGCTTTTGACCAGCGCAATATGGTGCTCTATACGATTGTGGGCATTACAGGCAAACGCGATGGCAAGGACCTTGAACCCCAGAGCACCATGTCGCTGATTCGCGGGCTCAAGCCGGGGATGATTATCGACAAGGCCAAAGTGATCCTGATCGGCAAGGATGGGGAAAAGAAAGTCGAGACAGTGGGGGATGTTGACCTAGCCGAGCTGTTTAAAACCATCGATGCCTTGCCCGCTGCCGAAAAGGAAACCCAGGCCCCGGTTGCGGTGGAGACGCCGGCCAAGGGCGCAGCCGCTGGCAAATCGACAAAGCCCGCCAAGCCGGCAAAAGCGGCTCAGCCCCTGGATGACTGAACACCAGCCAAAAAAAGGCCCGCTGGGGGAAGCGGGCCTAAATGGGATTCACTAAAGGAGTGGATCCAATCTAGGCGCAGCGATGTGAAAGTGATGTGAAAATTGCGCAGTCAAATCATTTGATCGGACAAATGTGTGTGGTCAAAATAATGGCCATCTGTAGCGCAATTCCGGCTCGGTAATCCGATAGTGTGAACACACCGCTCACCAGACTGCCGGATAACAAGATGCCGTTTTCCCTCGAACTGATTTCTGCCTTCGCACTCTTTGCCTTTGTGTCGTCCATCACCCCCGGCCCCAACAACACCATGCTGCTCGCATCGGGGGTCAACTTCGGCTTCAGGCGCACCATCCCCCATGCTCTGGGCATCAGCTTCGGCTTTATGTTCCTGGTGCTTGCGGTTGGATTGGGGTTGGGGGGTGTATTCAAGGCCGTGCCCATGGCCTACACCGTTTTGCGTTATCTGGGGGCGGCGTACTTGCTGTATCTGGCGTGGAAAGTCGCCACTTCGGGGCCGGTGTCCGAGTCGGGTGCGGCCCAGGGCAGGCCACTGGGCTTCTGGGGCGCGGCGGCGTTTCAATGGGTCAATCCCAAGGCCTGGGTGATGGCCATTGGTGCAATCACCACCTACACGCCGTCCCAGGGTTACATCGCCAACGTGTTTGTCATCGCGCTGGTCTTCGCCATCATCAACTTGCCCAGTGTCTGCGTGTGGGCCGGTTGCGGCAGTGCGTTGCGCAATGTGCTGACCCGGCCCAAGTGGCTGCTGGCATTCAACCTGACGATGGCGATTCTGCTGGTGGTGTCGCTGTATCCGATTCTGTTTGATGTTCATTGAGCCATTCCTGGCTCAGGGTGGCGGTGTCACCCAGGTACTCCAATAGCCAGCTCATGGCCGGGGAATGGTTGTTCTGTGCCCAGGCAATGCACGAAGGGCTGGCCGGAAAGGGCCGCTGCAGGCTCAGCGCAAGCAGTTGGCCCTGGTCGATCAGTGGCTGGGCCAGATGGGCGGGCACCATGCCGACACACAGACCGTCGCTCAAACAGGCCAGCCCCGAAGCCCAGTCGGGCACCATCATGCGGCGCTGGTTATCCAGGGTCCAGGTGTCGCGTTTGGGCAGGCTGCGTGAAGTGTCATCCATGCACAGTGCAGGGTAGGGGCGCAGGTGCTCATCACCCAGCAATCCGCCAATGGACGCCAGCGGATGCCGCGGGCTGGCGACGCACAGCCAGTGCAGAAAACCCATGTCGCGAAAGGCAAAGCTCCCCGCCACGGGCACTGCACGGGTGGCTCCGATAACCAGATCGGTACGGCCGTCTACCAAGGCATCCCACACACCGTTGTACACCTCGTATTGAACAATCAGTTCCACGTCGGGGAAATGCCGGTAGAAGTCGATGACCATCTGCTGGCAGCGCGGTTTTTTGATGATTGAATCCACGGCCACCCGCAACTGGCCGCTCCAGCCATTGGCAACCTGCTGGCAAAGGCGGCGGGTGCCGAGCATTTTTTTCATGACGTCGCGGGCTTCTTTGACAAACATCCGCCCGGCAGGCGTGAGTTCCACATCCCGGTGACGACGTACAAACAGCGGTACCGCCAGCCATTGCTCCAGTTGGCGCACGGTGTAGCTGACGGCGGAGGGAACGCGGTGCAGTTCCTGGGCTGCGCCACTGAAACTGCCGTGGCGGGCGACTGCATCAATTACATCCAGGGAGTATTCAGACCACATGGGTTTGCCTTCAAAAAATTCGATGCCAGTTGGCAATTATTATCGCTTCACAAGCAAATCCTCAGCTGGATAATGCGCGGCAGTCAACAAATTGTTTGATGGCAAGTTTTTGGGTGCACATGAAAAACACTTTTGGTTTTACCTGTTATCTCGCCGGGCTGAGCATGCTGGGCTACCTGGCAATGGATATGTACTTACCGGCATTTGGCACGTTGCGCAGTGAACTGGGGCTTTCAGCCGGTGCGGTGGGTGCGAGCCTGAGCATCTTTCTGGCCGGGTTCGCGATCGGCCAGTTGCTCTGGGGGCCGTTATCGGACCGCCTGGGGCGCAAACCGGTGTTGTTGGCGGGGTTGTCGCTGTTTGCCCTGGGGTGCGCGGGCATGTTCTGGGTGCAGGACAGTGTGCTGCTGTTGAGCCTGCGGTTTATTCAGGCCATCGGCATTTGCGCGGCGGCAGTAACCTGGCAGGCGCTGGTCATCGACCGATATCCGCCTGACCAGGCCAACCGCGTGTTTGCCGGGATCATGCCGCTGATGGGACTGTCACCGGCACTGGCTCCTTTGCTGGGGGCCGTGGTACTGAGTCACCTGGGCTGGCAAGCGATTTTTGCGGTATTGCTGGGCCTGGCGGTGTTACTGATCGTACCCACGTTGCTGCTCAAGGAAAAACCCCGTGTGGCGCCAAAGGCAGTTAAAACCGGGGTGAGCTATTGGCACCTGCTGTGCACGGCTAAATTCAGTGGCAACGTCATGATCTTCGCCGCATGTTCGGCCAGCTTTTTCGCCTGGTTGACGGCCTCACCCTTTATTTTGGGCGATATGGGTTATAGCCCAAGCGATATCGGTTTGAGCTACGCGCTGCCTACTGTGGCATTTATGGTGGGTGGTTACAGCTGTCGCAGCGCGTTGCAGCGGATCAGTGGGCGGGCGTTGTTACCCTGGTTGCTGGTGGCTTACTGCGCAAGCATGGTCGGGCTGTATGGGGTTGCGACCCAGACCGTGCCGACGCTGACCACCTTGCTGATCCCGTTTTGTTTGATGGCGCTGGTTAACGGTGCGAGTTATCCGATTGTTGTCGCGAGCGCACTGATGCCATTTTCGGAGAACTCAGGCAAGGCGGCGGGTTTGCAAAATACATTGCAGCTTGGGTTGTGCTTTTTGGGCAGCCTGCTGGTGTCGACCTTTATCAGCCAGCCGCTGCAAATCACGGTTGAAGTAATGCTGGCTACGGCGCCGCTGGCGGTGCTGGGGTATTTTATTCAGCGACGCAAGGTGAAGGCGCAGGCATTAGTGGCGTCTTGAGGGCAGGTCGCCCCGGTGATTTCAGCTCAACGAAAGCGCCGGATATCTATCCGGCGCGTCAGTCAAACCCGGCTATACGCTTGCACCCCCCATTCCAGCTAGGCCATTTGGACGATGTGCCTGTGACTCACCAGTCCGATTATCGAAGGAAGGTTCTGGACGCCTCGCCGAGGAGGCAGCCAGAGCATCCACGATAATAAAAAGAGGACTGGCTGCATGAACTCTGCCCAGCAACTGAATCGTGCAGCGAGGCATCGACCATGCGCTCAATAATTGGCTATCTGGTTTGCCTGATCGTCGCTGTCACCATCGCGTTTACCTTCTCTCCACGTCATGCCTCCGATGTCGCTTCGGCCCAGTTGCGGCCCGATCGTCTGCAAATCAACGGTATGTTGTATCTGGATAAGCGGGTGGTGGCCGTCGGCGAGCGCGGCAATATTTTGCTCAGCGACGATCAGGGGGGCTCGTGGCAGCCAGCGACGGTCAAGCCGCAGCGTGATCTGACCCTTACCGCACTGGTGGCGCTGCCGGATAAAAGCCTGCTGGCGGTCGGCCATGATGGCTGGATTGTGCGCTCCGAAGATGAAGGCGCCAACTGGTCAGAGGTGCGCTTCGACGGCGAAATCGCCGAGCCTTTGCTGGGCATCTGGAGTGCCGGCGGCAATCGTGTCCTGGCGTTCGGCAGTTTCGGCAAATTTTACCAGTCCGGGGATGACGGCCGCACCTGGCAAGCCCAGCCGCTGGAGGTGGATAGCGCTCACCTCAATGGCATGGATGGCGGAACAGACGGTCGCCGCATGGTGGTCGGCGAGCAAGGGCTGGTGCTGCGCAGCGACGATGCCGGGCACAGCTGGCACAAGCTCGAGCCGTTCTATAACGGCTCGCTGTTTGGTGTGGTACGCCTGAGCCCCGATCGTTGGGTGACCTATGGCATGCGCGGCCATGTGTTTGTCAGCCAGGACTTCGGCCAGACCTGGGAACCGGTAAAAGTCGGCAATCAATTGCCGCTCTACGGCCATGTCCTATTGCCCAACGACGGTGGCCTGCTGATTGTCGGTGCTGGCAGCTCGGTAGTACGCCTGGACGGCAAGGGTGAACTGGTCAGCGCTACGCGCTTGCCGGGGCTGGGTACTTTGACTTCGGCGGTAATGGTGGGCTCACGGCTGCTGGTAGGCGGCGAGCGCGGTGTGTTCCAGGTGACTGATGGCGGTGTTGCTGCCCTTGGAGGTGCCCGGTGAGCAGTGAAAACAGTGTTGTAAATCGCACGGTCGAGCGTATTGCCGACTTGCTGATCGTCTGGCGCAAGAGCCTGTTGGCGCTGTTTGTATTATTGACCCTGGCCCTGGGTTACAGCGCCACACACACGCAACTGGACCCGGGCTTTAACAAGCAGATCCCGGTGCGCAATGCCTTTATGGTCAACTTTCTCAACTTCAGCCAGTACTTCACGGGGGCCAACCGTTTTCTGGTCAGTGTGAAGTGGAAAGGCGAAGGCGATATCTATAACCGCCAGTACCTGGAAACCCTGCGCAAAGTCACGGATGACGTGTTTTTTATCAATGGTGTGAGCCGCGCCAGTGTGACGTCGCTGTTCACCGCCAATGTGCGCTATATCGAAATCACCGAGGACGGTTTTTTCGGCGATGTGGTGATGCCACCGCGCTTTACCGGCACGGCCGAAGACTTGTCCCAGGCCCGCAACAACGTCGCCCGCTCCGGACAGGTCGGGCGTCTGGTGGCCAATGATCTGACCTCGTCGATGGTGCGCGCCGACCTGCAGGACATGGACCCGCAAACCGGCAAATCGGTGTCCTATGCCGAGGTGGCCCAGCGGCTGGAAGATATCCGTGCCAAGTACAGCAATGATGATATCGAGATCAACATCGTCGGCTTCGCCAAGCTGGTGGGGGACGTGGTTGAAGGCCTGACGACGGTCATCGGCTTTTTTGTGATTGCCTTTGTCATCACCGCGTTGATGCTGTGGGTGTATTCACGCTCATGGCGCCTCACGGTGGTTGCGCTGGCCGTGGCGCTGCTGCCGGTGGTCTGGCTGTTGGGGTTGCTGCCGTTGCTGGGGCTGGGGATCGATCCGATGTCGATTCTGGTGCCGTTTCTGATCTTCTCGATCGGCGTGTCCCATGCGGTGCAAATGACCAATGCCTGGAAACAGGATGTACTGGCGGGCAGCTCTGCGGTGCAGGCTGCGCACGGCGCTTTTTGCAAGATCTTCATCCCGGGTTCGCTGGCGTTGCTGATGAACGCCCTGGGTTTCGGCGTCATCATGCTGATCGACATTCCCATCGTGCATGAACTGGGCGTGACCGCATGCATCGGGGTGATGCTGATGATCATCACCAACAAGCTGATGCTGCCGATCATCCTGTCGTATCTCAAGCTTGAGCCGGGGGCGATGGCCCAAGGGCTCAAGGTGCAGGGCAAGCACGCGCTGTGGTGGCGGCTGTCGGCGCTGGCCGAGCCAAAACCGGCGCTGGCGGTGTTTGTGGTCAGCCTGCTGCTGCTCGGTGTCGGTGCCTGGAAGGCCCGGGATCTGGCAGTGGGCGATATCGGCGTGGGTGCGCCGGAGCTGCGCGCCGATTCGCGCTACAACCAGGACAACCAGAAGATCATCAACAGTTATTCGATTGGCCTGGATGTGATGTCGGTGTTCGTGCAGGTCAAGGGCATCGAAGAAGGTTGCCTGGCGCCGCAAGTGATGCGCGCCATTGAATCATTCGACTTCCAGATCCGCAGCGTGGCGGGTGTGCAGTCAGTGCAGAGCGTGGCAGGCATGGGTAAAGCCGTGATTGCCGGCAATAACGAAGGCAACCCGTGCTGGTCGGCGATCCCCGGTTCCGAGCGCGGCCTGAGCCAGGGCTCTCGCGCTTACATGCCGGACGACGGCCTGGTGACCGAAGGCTGCCAGCGCATGCAGATCCTGGTGTTCCTCACCGATCACGAAGGGTCGACCGTGAGCCATGTAGTGGACGAAACCCAACGCATCATCGGCGGCTTGCAAGGGCCAAACGTGGAGTTTCTGCTGGCCGGTGGCAACGTGGGGGTGATGGCGGCGTCCAACGAAGCGGTCAAGCAGGCCGAGGTGGTGATGCTCGCGGCGCTGTTCGGTTCGGTGGCGCTGTTCTGCTGGCTGACCTTTGGTTCATTGCGCGCGGTGCTGTGCATTCTGGTGCCGCTGGCCATCGTCGCGATCCTGTGCAACGCCCTGATGGCGACCCTGGGCATCGGCCTGAAAGTCGCGACCTTGCCAGTGATGGCACTGGGCGTGGGGGTGGGAGTCGATTACGGGATCTATCTGTACGAGCGGATTGCCCATGAAATGGCTGACGGCAAGGATCTGCGCACGGCGTTCTACCAGGCCATGTGCCAACGGGGTACGGCGGCGGTGTTTACGGCGCTGACCATGTCCATCGGCGTGTGTACCTGGGCCTTTGCTCCCCTGAAGTTCCAGGCTGATATGGGTGTACTGCTGTCCTTCATGTTTCTCGTCAACGTGCTCGGCGCAATCTTTTTGCTACCGGCGCTGGCGGCCTGGTTCAATTTGGCACGACCGTTGGTCAAGGTCAAAACCCGCCCGGCGCAAGCGACCGCCGGGCATTATCCGCTCAAGCCGAGCGTTGCTGCGAAGGACTCTTCAAACCGCTGAAGCAGACAGCTTGCCGGGCTTGTATGACGGCAGGCATACAGACACACTGAGTCGCTTTTGCACAGCTTTACGGATGTGGTGCAAAGGTTAGCCGCTAGTCATAAGAACAATAAAAAGGGCCGGTCATGAACCTGGCCCGAAGCGAGGATAAGTCCGTGGATACAGTGACCTTGAATCACCAGACCCTGGCCGGTCTGGGGCTTGAACTGGCCGATTACGATCAGATGGTCGGCAGCTTTTATGACGGTGCCCTGGACCCCAAAATAATGGGTCGTACCTTGTGTACCGTGCGTGGCATGTTCCGGGCCAACTACGCCACCCTGATCCTGCGAGTGCCCGATCAGCCCGATCTGGGCTTGATGATCGTTGCCGGAGATATCGAAGGCGAGGGCGAGCTGACCTATCAAACCTATCCGCAAACCAATACCCCCTTTGTCGGGCAGGCGCTGGACCAGGTATTTACCGTCGAAGACCTGATGAGCGAGAGCGAGTGGGTGCAGTCGGCCTATTTCAAGGCCTACTGCGGTCCGCAGAATGTCTATCACGTGATGGGCGCCGACATTTCCACGCCCGATGGCGGCAAGCTGCGGTTTCGCATCACCCGGCCAAAGTCTTCCCCGGCTTTCTCCAGTGCCGAGCGTGCCCTGTGCAGCAGTTTTCTGCCGCATTTGCGCCGCGCCCTGCATCTGCACAACCTGCTCGATCGCAGCGAGTCCATGAGCGAGTTGTACGCCCAGGCCATCAGCCGCCTGTCGGTGGCGACCATCGTGCTCGACGAAACCGGCAAGGTTCTGCGCCTCAACCCGGTGGCCGAAGAAATCCTCAAGAACGCTGATGGTCTCAAGCTGGTGGGCGGCAGGCTGGAAGCCACTTACCCCAGCGACAACCGCGAGCTGCAACGCCTGGTCAAGCACGCTTTCAGCCAGGAAGTGCGTGAGGGCGGGGCGACAGCCGATGCGATGTCCGTGACCCGGCCTTCGGGTCAGGTCAGCCTGGGGCTGGTGGTCGAGGCCATTCCGTCGCTGGAGTGGGCCGAAGGCAAGAGCAAGCCGGCGGCAGTGATCTATATCCGCGACTCGGTAGGCAAATCGCTGGCCAGTGAAGTGGTGACCAAACAACTGTTCAACCTGACCAAGGCCGAGACGGCGCTGGCGATGGAACTGGCCAACGGCTTGTCCCTGGAGGAAGCGGCGGAAAACCTGAATATCCGGCGCAACACCGCGCGGGCGCATTTGCGTTCGATCTTCTCCAAGACCGGTGTGCGCCGCCAGACCGAGCTGGTGAGGATTTTGCTGAACAGCGTGGTCGCGTTGGGAAAGCCCAAGTGCGCCTTGCGAGCGGCTGAGTCCGTGGTGGTGCCGGCGCCACAACTGGAGCGTCCGGTTCGTAAAAGCGCTTAAGGATTTATGCCCGCCGGCGAGGGTGTTTGCGCCACCGCCGGTTTTTCGTCAGCCAGGCCGCCTGCGCCTGCATCATCAAGGAAAGTCTTATGCCAGTTACTGCTGTCAGCGGTTCCGCTTCCGGGATCGGCGCCGCCGTGTGCGCGCAATTACGAGCTGCGGGCCACCGGATAATCGGAATTGACCGTGGCAATGCCGAAGTGGTCGCTGACCTTTCGACCCGTGCCGGGCGCCAGGCGGCAGTGGCGCAGGTGCTTGAGCAATGCGGCGGGGTGCTCGACGGGCTGGTGTGCTGCGCCGGGATCGGGGTGACCGCACCTTCCAGCGGCATCGTGCTGGCGGTTAACTACTTTGGCGTCAGTGAACTGCTTGATGGCCTGGCCGATGCGCTGGCCAAGGGGGAGAACCCGGCTGCACTGGTGATCGGTTCAGTGGCGGCCACCCATTCGGGTGCCGAGCAGGAACCAATGGTTGCCGCGATGCTCGCCGGTGACGAGGCGAAGGCGTTGGAACTGGCCAATGCCCTGGGTCAGACGCACCTGGCCTATGCCGGTTCCAAGTATGCGGTGACCTGTGCCGCGCGGCGCAAGGCGGTGCAATGGGCCCCGCAAGGTATCCGTTTGAACGTGGTTGCACCGGGCGCGGTGGAAACCCCGCTGCATCAGGCGGCCAAGGACGATGCGCGGTTTGGCAAGGCCGTACGTGAGTTTGTCGCACCACTGGGGCGCTCGGGCACTCCTGAAGAACTGGCCCGGGTTGTGGCTTTTGTGCAATCGACGCAGGCCAGTTTCATGACCGGCAGCGTAGTGTTTGTCGACGGCGGCATGGACGCAATGGTGCGTACACAGCGTTTCTGACCGCTAAGGGGCTTTTATGAACAAAGTGGCATTTATTACCGGCGCCAGTCGCGGCATTGGTCGTGCAACCGCGCTGGCCTTTGCCCGTGCAGGTTTTGATCTGGCCATCAGTGCGCGCAGCCTGGACGAAGGTCAAAGCCATGCCCACGGTTTGCGCAACCCGGATGGTACGCCGCTGCCCGGCAGTTTGAGTGCCACCGCAGCGGCAATCCGTGAGCTGGGACGCAAGGCGCTGGTGGTGCCCATGGACCTGCTCGACAGTGAGTCGGTACTGGCCGCCAGCCAGGCTGTGTTTACCGAATATGGTCGGGTGGATGTTCTGGTCAACAATGCCATCTACCAGGGCAGCGACCTGAATGTACCGTTTATGCAGTTGCAGCCCGAGACCCTGGAGCGAGTCTTTCAGGGCTATGTGATGACACCGTTCTTGCTGACCCGGGCGGTGGTCAGCCAGATGCTCGAGCAGGGCGGCGGTGTGGTGATCAACGTCACCTCCGGTGCTGGAGAAACCGATCCGCCGGTGGCAGCGGGCAAGGGCGGCTGGGGTTACGCCTATGGTGCGGGCAAGGCGGCAGTGTCGAGGCTGTCGGGCATATTGTCGGTGGAACTGGGGGAGCAGGGGATTCGTGCCTACACCCTCAACCCGGGTGTGGTGACCACTGACGCATTGCGCGCCACCATTGGTGACAAAGGCGTCATTGCCCTGCGTGCAGGCTCTGCGCCGCCAGAGGTACCAGCAGCGGTGATGCTGTGGCTGGCCACCCATGAAGGGGCGGTTGATCACCAGCGCAAGACCATCCACTGCCAGCCGTTTGCCCGTGAACACGGGATTGTCGAGGATTGGCGCTAAGCGCTCCCTCACCCTGACCCTCTCCCATGGGGAGAGGGGACTGACCGCACGCGGCCCAAAGATCACCGCAAACCAGCTCCCTCTCCCTGCGGGAGAGGGTTGGGGTGAGGGCAGCCCCTCTAGTCCATCTGAACGATGAGCCCACCCCGAACCTCGGTGAAGATCATCGGGTAAAGCGCCCTGGCCCTTAACCTGAGGAATAATAAAAATGACTAAACTCGCACACATCCACGTCGAGAATGCTTTGTCGCCCCGCTATGGTCGCGGCTGGCATTGCCTGGGCGAGGCAGACGAGTACCGTGATGGCAAGCTGCATACCCTGAATGTGTTCGGCTCGCGACTGCTGGCATTTGCCACGTCAAAGGGCGAGATCAGTGTGCTCGACGCCCATTGCCCGCATATGGGCGCCGACCTGTCCCAGGGCACTATCGAGAATGACCGTGTGGTCTGCCCCTTTCACCACTGGCAGTACGAAGCCAGCGGCAAGTGTGTCGAGATCCCTTACT
Source organism: Pseudomonas sp. FSL R10-1339 (assembly GCF_009600545.1). Classification (NCBI taxonomy): domain Bacteria; kingdom Pseudomonadati; phylum Pseudomonadota; class Gammaproteobacteria; order Pseudomonadales; family Pseudomonadaceae; genus Pseudomonas; species Pseudomonas sp. FSL R10-1339. Next base: position 17,622 of record NZ_WIVQ01000053.1, read on the forward strand.
GCAAGCGCATTCCGCCCAAGGCCAAAACCCGTGCCTGGCAGACCTGCGAGGTCAACAATCTGCTGTTTGTGTGGAACAACCCTGAAGGCAAACCGCCCGCCGAAGATGTGGTGATCCCCCATCTACCGGAGCTGGACAGCGATGAGTGGCTGCACAGCTGGCATATGGACAAGCTGATCATCGACACCAACCCGCGCGAGCTGGTCGACAACCTGGTGGACGCCCAGCATTTCGGTCCGGTACATGGCACGCCGACCAAGTATTTCCACAATGTGTTCGAGGGGCATATCGCTCAGCAAATCTTCCATGGCGACTCCGAGCGGCTGGGCGGTGACCTGGTGGCCGAGTCGGCCTATTACGGCCCCGCGACGCACCTGACACGCATGAGCGCGGTGTTTGAAGGGCTGGAAATAAAGTCCATCCTGCTCAATTGCCACGTGCCGATCGGCCCCAACAGCTTTGAACTGCGTTTTGGCTGCATGGTAAAAAAAGTGCCGGGCTGGACCCATGAACAGAACGAAGCGCTGGCCGTGGATTATGTGCAGCGTAACCGCGACTCGTTCTATCAGGACGTTGATATCTGGACGCACAAGGTGCGCATCAACAACCCGGTGCTGGCCGAGGGCGATGGCCCGGTCTATCAGCTACGCGAGTGGTACCAGCAGTTTTTCACCGACGAAGAGGGCGTGCCGGCAAGCATGGCCGAGCGTCGTGAAATCACCACGGTGGATAACCGCTGATTGATTGCCTGAGCCACGGGCAGTGCCGCTGGCGCTGCCCGTCCAGCGGCAAGTTACTGCTGGCTTTTTGATCCGTGCTGCTTAAGATGGCCGTCATCGATACGTCATCGGGCATGGAACAGGGCCAATGCTGAACAAGGACACCATCTCCATTCATCTGGTGCGTGAGGCGCTGCTGCAAAGCTGTGCGCCGGGCAGTGCCACCGATGAAGTGCTGCACAAGGTCGGCATCGCGCGTGAGTTGCTTGACCAGCCGGATGCCCGTGTACCGGCCATGGTCTATGCGCGGATGTGGCGGTTGCTGGCGCGGCGCCTGGACGACGAATTTTTTGGCATGGACCCGCGCAAGTTGCGGGCCGGCAGCCTGGAGTTCATGTGCCGCTCGGCCATGGCGCAGCCAACCCTGGCCCGGGGGCTGGAGGTGGTACTGGGGTTTCTGTCGTTGATGCTGGAGCGTTTGCCTGCACGCCTGGTGCGTCAGCAAAGCGTGGCCGAGATTGTCCTGCACGAGCCTGAGCAACAGGCCAGCCGTGGTTTTACCTACTTTGCCTACTGGATGATCGTGCACGGTGTGGCCTGCTGGCTGGCCGGGCGTAGGATTCCGATTCTGGCCATTGAGCTGCGTTGTGCTGCGCCCGATTACTGCGAAGACTACGAAGTGATGTTCTCCGAGAACCTGCGTTTTGAGCGGCCACGCACGCGGATGATTTTTGCCGCTGATTGCCTGGATGCACCGATCAAGCGCAGCGATCAGGAGTTGAAACGGTTTTTGGCCGAAGCACCGGCCAATATTCTGGTCAAGTACCGCGACCCGCAAAGCCTGGCCAGTCAGATAAAACAGAATCTGCGCCAGTTGCCGGCCGTGCAGTGGCCCGAGACCCAGGGCATGGCGCAGAGTCTGTGCATGTCGGCATCGACCTTGCGCCGTCGCCTGGCGGACGAAGGGCAAACCTTTCAGGGGCTCAAGGACAGCGTGCGCAAGGAGCTGGCAATCGGCTGGCTGGCCGAGCCTGAGCACAGCTATGCCGACATTGCCCAGCGCCTGGGCTTTGCCGATACCAGCTCATTCTACAAGGCCTTTCGCAAATGGTCGGGGACCAACCCCGGGCATTACCGCGGGTTGATTTTGGGCGCGGTTTGAAAACCATTGGCGCCTCTGACTCTTCTGTCCCCTGAAGAGACTCTGTTGCCGATCAAGCCTTTTTGTGGGAGCGAGCCTGCTCGCGAACGACCTTCGCGAGCAGGCTCGCTCCCACAGTCGTCGTATATACGGGCTACAGCGTCCTGATCGAGTTGCTGATCCCGCGGGCGCACTGAATCACTGTAGAGGCCAGTTTTTCTTCGGCTTCTTCCATGCTCCAGCGGCTGCTGGGCACCACCACATGCACCGCCGCGACCGGCAGGCCGTTACTGTTGAAAATCGGCGCGGCAATGGTCATGTCACCCAGAAACATCTCTTCCTTGTTGGTGGCATAGCCCTGTTTGCGGCTGATCTGCACCCGTTCAAATATGGCGTCGGCATCGGTAATTGTATGGCGTGTCAGTTCGATCAGCTGGCTGTCTTGCAGCACACCACGGATTTCATCATCTGCCAGGCCACTCAGGTAAGCACGCCCGCCACCTGTGCAGTACATCGGGATACGGCTGCCGATAGGCATATGGATCGGGATAAATTTCGGTGCGACGAAACGTGACACGTAAACCATGTCCAGTCCGTCGGGCTCGGTCAGGTTGACCGTCTCGCCGGTGATCTGGTTGAGCTCGGCCAAGTAGGGGTTTGCCACATCTACCAATATATCGGCGGCCAGATAGTTGTAGCCGATCTCCATAACTTTGGGCGTTAACTGGAAGCGCCGGCTTTGCGGGTGTTTGCGTACATACCCGAGTTCCTCAAGGGTATGCACCATGCGTTGGGCCGAGCTTTTGCTGATGCCTGCCACCAACGCTATATCTGCCAGGGTCATGGTGCGCCGCGCCGCGCCGAAACCGCGAAGTACGGCCAGGCCCTTTTCCAGTGACTGGTTGAAAAGAGGGTTGTTGTTATCGCTCATGGCGCATCCTTGGCTTGTTTCAGGCCTATAAGTATCGATATGCGATACTTATAAATCTCTTTACGATTTAAGTAAATTGGTTATAGTCGATGGCGGCATTTTGCACCAGAGGCTGCAGGGGTTGTTGAGTGCCGTATCGCAACAATAAAAGCGACCACAGGGAGATTCGCTATGCACAAACCTTTTCAAGTGCTGACGCTGGTATGCGCAATGGCTGCCGGGTTGATTGGATCAGCCAGCGCTGTTGCAGAGCCTGTCTATAAGGTCGGGGCGACAGCAACGGGCATCCCGTTCACCTTCCTCGATATCAAGAGCGGGAAAATCCAGGGCATGATGGTCGATGCGGCCGAGGCGGTGGGCAAGGCTGGCGGGTTCGACACCGAGATCCAGCAAACCACCTTTGCGGCTCTGATCCCTTCGTTGACCACCAACAAGATCGACCTGATTTCCGCCGCCATGCTCAAAACCCCAGAGCGTGAAAAGGTTGTGCAGTATTCCGATCCGATTTTCAGCTACGGCGAAGGCCTGATCGTCAAATCTGACGACCCTAAAGAATACAAAACCATGGATGACCTGGCCGGTGAAGTGGTCGGCGCCCAGGTTGGTACGGTCTTTCTCGATGCGCTGAACAAACACGGCGGCTTCAAGGAAGTGCGCAGCTACGACTCCATTCCTGACCTGATGCGGGACCTCAAGCTGGGCCGTATCAAGGCGGCATTCGGTGATCGCCCGATCATCGCCTACCAGTTGGCCCAGGGTAAAAACCCGGACGTAAAACTGTCGAGCACCTATGTGCCGGTGGTGATGGGCGACGTATGCCTGGTGATGCGCCAGGGCGATGCCGAGAAGCTGGCGCAGGTCAACAAGGGCATTGCCGCCATCAAGGCCGACGGCTCGCTGCAACGCATCATCGAGAAGTGGCAACTGAACTGATGATCCTGTGGCCCCCGTGTTGCGGCGGGTCACTTCTTGTAGCGGTGCGCAGGTAGTTTATGTTTCTCCAGGACGCGTTGGACTTTCTTCCAATTCTGCTCAAAGGCGCAGTAGTCACTGTGCAGGTCACTGCAGGTTCGTTCCTGCTCAGTTCAGTGATTGGCTTGCTGTTTGCGCTGATGATGGTTTCCAAGATTCGCACCATCGCCTTGTTCGCCATCGGCGTGGTCAATGTGATTCGCGGGCTGCCGATCATCGTGCAGCTGTTTTATATCTATTTTGTGTTGCCCGACTTCGGTATCCAGCTCAGCGCCATGCAGGCGGGCGTGATCGGTTTGGGCATTGCCTATTCAGCCTATCAGGCCGAGAACTTTCGGGCGGGGATCCAGGCCATCGACCTGGGCCAGATCGAAGCCGCCGAGTCGTTTGGCATGCGCGGTCTGCTGATCATGCGCCGGATTGTGCTGCCCCAGGCATTTCGCATTGCCTTGCCGCCCTATGGCAACACGCTGGTGATGATGCTCAAGGACTCCTCGCTGGTGTCGACCATCACCGTGGCGGAAATGACCCGCCAAGGGCAACTGATTGCGTCTTCGACCTTTGAAAACATGACGGTCTACACCCTGGTTGCGTTGCTCTATCTGTCGATGAGCTTGCCGCTGTCCTATGGCTTGCGTCGTCTGGAAGGCCGCTTTGCGCTGCGGAGTCGTACATGAAAGCACCCTCGAAATTGATCTTGCCACCTTCCCTCTGGTCCGCTACGGCGCGCCCCGCGGCTCTGACCCAGGCACTGGCGGAAAACAAGCGGGTGGACGTGGCGATTGTCGGTGCCGGGTACACCGGGCTGGTGACTGCACTGCGCCTGGCAGAGTCGGGTGTCAGTGTCTGTGTGCTGGATGCGGGTGAGCCGGGTTGGGGCGCTTCGGGGCGCAACGGCGGGCAGGTCATCCCCGGCCTCAAATACGACCCCGATCAGTTGCTTGAGCGTTTTGGCGCTGAACGTGGCGAGAAAATTATCGAAGCCTGCGGCGGTGCCGCAGATGAAGTGTTTTCGCTGATTCGCGAATATGGCATTGCGTGTGATGCCACGCGCAAGGGTTGGATTCAACCGGCCTTTTCCAGCGCGACGATGAAGACTCTGGAGCTTCGTGCCCGCCAGTGGCAACAGCGCGGTGTAGCCGCCGAGTTGCTGGACAGTGACAGCGTATGCCAGCGCATCGGCACGCACAATTACGTGGGTGGCTGGGTTGACCCGCGGGCTGGCAGCTTGCACCCGCTTAACTATGCTCGCGGCCTGGCCAGGTCGGCACTGGGGCGTGGCGTGATGATTCACAGCGATAGCCAGGTGACGGACTTGCGCCGCATCGGCACGCAGTGGCAACTGACCACCGCACAAGGTCATAGCGTGACGGCCGAGCGTGTGGTGCTGGCTACCAATGGCTATACCGATGGCTTGTGGCCAGGGCTGCGGCAAACCGTGCTGGCGGCCAACAGTTTCCTGATTGCCACCCGACCACTGTCGCCGGAGCTGCGCAAAACCATTTTGCCGGGCGGGGAAGTGTGCTCCGATGCGCGGCGCCTGCTGCTGTACTTCAAGCAGGATGCCCAGGGGCGTGTACTGCTGGGTGGGCGCGGGCCGTTTGCCGAACCGCGGCGTGCCGAAGACTGGGCACACCTTGAACGCTCATTGATCAGCGTGTTTCCGCAGTTGGCAGGCGTGGCGATCGAATACCGCTGGAGCGGGCGTGTGGCGCTCAATCATAGTGTGTTGCCACAGTTGCATGAGCCGCAGCCAGGCCTGTCGATCCTGATGGGCTACAACGGCCGCGGCATTGCGATGGCGACAACCTTGGGCAAGCATCTGGCGGCGCGAGTTTCGGGGGCCAGCAATGACTTCCCGTTCCCTGTCACGCCGATGCGCAGAATTCCCTTCCACAGCTTGCAGCGCCTGTATGTGGCGGCGGGTATCAGCTACTACCGGTTGCTGGATGCCCTGAACGGGTAAAAGCAGGGGCAAGCGTCAACAGCCTTGGCGCTTGCCGCTGATCTTCAATCCGCCTTGATCGTTGATACATCCTCGGCCCTGACCTTTATGTGCTTGCCTGCTATATCGACGAACTCATAGAAGCCGTCCTTGTTGGTGGTAGTGGGCAGGTCCTTGGTCAGGTATTGCGTGCCGTTTTGCAGGGTCACAACGCTCGGGGTCGCGCAGCCTGCCAGTCCCAGCAAGGCCACTATCAGCAGGGGTAAACCGGTAACCTTGATCTTCATGCATGTACCTTGAGCTGTTCGCAAGTTGGAGATGGGTCGCGCCGGGTTTGTTCGAGCAGCCAGCGCTGGAAAGTCAGTGTGGCATCTGACAGCGTTTTTTGCCGAGAGTGCGCCGGATGATCGGCATTTGTGCTGAAAAATTCAACCGCGCCGCCACCGCGCCGTGATCCCGGTGCGGATGGATCAGATCAGGTCGGGCACGCCCTGGAGCCATTGTTGAGGTCCTGTTTGTCGACGCGACTGAGCAGGCTGGCCTTGCCGTCTTTCCAGGTCAGGGTCAACACATACAACGAGTCAAAGTCGCCACCGGACCAGTCTTCGGTGAACGAGGTCTTCTTGCCCAGCGCCTGACTGGCGACACTGTTGATCAGTTCCGGCAAGTAGCCATGGGACCAGGCGGTGTAGATCGTTGAGCTGTGATACTGGTCGTCGGTCAGCTCTTTGGCCAGTTGGCGGGTATCGTTGGCCGAATACTCCAGATTGATCGGCAAGCCCAGTTTGATGGCGCTCGGGTTGATGGTCATCAACGGCCGTACGTAGCTGTAGGCATCATCATTGGCGCCTTCTTCAACCTGGCGCGAAGGGTTGGCTGCAAACACGTAGTCAGCCTTGCCATAGCGCTGAGGCAACAGGGTGGCCAGGTCAATCGCGCGGTTCAGTCCCTGGCAGGTGAGCTGGCCGAGGCCATCGGCGGGTTTTTCCGCATGGCGCAAAAACACCAGGGTTTGCACACCGTCTACCGGCTGGGCAAAGACGTCATCCGCATGTACCGCCAGCGCAACAGCGCCGGCAATCAGTAACAGCGGGATAGCCGCCAATGCATAGGGCTTGAGTCGAGGTTTAATCCAAACAGACTGGGTCATGGGATTCTTCTGCATACATCTGTTAAGGCTGACTGGCCTGGCACAGTGGGCATGGCAGCCCCTGTGTTGATCCTTGTCATTACTGCAAACCTGAGCCTCTTATCCTTGGCAGAAGCGTTTATTAGATGCCTTTTTCACAATTGGTTCGATTTTACCTGCGCTAGATCGGTAATTGTCCTGCAGGGTGAATGCTATGGTGGCTTTTTTGTATGACAAAATCGTTCACTCTTTAGTCTGGTATTCCTACAGAGGTTTGCGCCATGCTTCCAGCGCCACTGCGAAAACCGAGCAATCCCGTGCATCTTCGAGTACGTGCCTGGCGCGGCCGGGTCGGGCTGGCCATGGTGGCGAGCCTGTCGGTGCTGGCGGGCATGACGGACGCCATCGGCTTTTTGGCCACCGGTGATTTTGTCTCATTTATGAGTGGCAACACCACGCGCCTGGCGGTGGCCGTCGGTGACGGTGACCTGCAGATGGCGTTGCGCCTGCTGCTTGCGGTACTGGCGTTTATTGTCGGTAACGCCCTGGGGGTATTGCTGGGGCGCTGGGGCGGACGGCGCGCCTTACCCTTGATGCTGGTGATTGCGGGGTTGTTGTGTGCGGCAGCTTTGCTGCCGTTTGCCAGCCAGGTGCCGGCGTTGCTGGCAGCCATCGTGGCAATGGGCATGCTCAATGCTGCGGTGGAGCAGGTCAATGGCCTGCCGGTGGGCCTGACCTACGTGACCGGGGCATTGTCGCGTTTTGGTCGCGGGCTGGGCCGCTGGCTGCTGGGTGAGCGGCGCAGTGGCTGGCGCGTGCAACTGGTGCCCTGGACCGGGATGTTGCTGGGTGCAGTGCTGGGTGCCTTGCTGGAGGCGCAGTTCGGCCTCCAGGCCCTGCTGTTCAGCGCCGGTTTTGCGGCTGTTTTGGGCGTGTTGTCGTTGCGCATACCTCGTCGTTGGCAACGGGATTACATGCCGCGTTAATCCCTCGTTTTGCTTGACCCGGGCTGCGCGTAAACTGGCGCAGCCCGGCTGCATGCCCAGCCCTACGAACAGGAGTCGTTGTGTCCAAGTCAGTCGATGACAATTCATCCCTTGCGCCATTTTCCATCGAAAGCCCGGCACCGCTATATGCCCGGGTCAAACAGGCCATAACGCAAAAAATCCGTTCAGGGGCCTGGCTGCCCAATGCCAAGTTGCCGTCTGAGAGTGAACTGCTTGCCCAGCTGGGGGTGAGTCGCATGACCATCAATCGCGCATTGCGTGAGCTGACCATCGAAGGGCTGCTGGTGCGCATGCAAGGGGTGGGCACCTTCGTCGCCGTGCCCAAGGGCAGTGCGGCGTTGTTCGAGATTCGCAATATCGCCCAGGAAATCGCTGATCGTGGCCATGTGCACCGCTGCGAAGTGATTGTGCTCGAAGAGGTCCCGGCCAAGACCACGCCGGTGTTGCCCTTTGCCCTGGACGGGGTCAAACGCTTATTCCACTCTCTGATGGTGCACTACGAAAACGAGGTGCCGGTGCAGATCGAGGAGCGCTATATCAATGCCGAGATCGCCCCTGAGTACCTGCAACAGGACTTCACCCGCACCACAGCCTATGCCTACCTGATGAACCTGGCGCCACTGACCGGCGGCGAACATGAGGTGGAGGCGATTCATGCTACTTCCGCGCAATGCCGCCTGTTGAACGTAAAGCGCAACGAGCCATGCCTGCTGATTCGCCGCCGGACCTGGGCTGCACAGGGGTTGGTGGGGTGTGCCCGGCTGGTCTATCCGGGTTCGCGCTATCGCCTGCAAGGGCAGTGCGGTAACTGAGTACTCGCGGGTGGCCCCGTGTTACTCGCGTTACTTTTGGTGCGTTTTTGTTACCTTCCCGCCTGTTTATGCCCAAATTTGCGGCAGTTTTTTGCATTTTTTCTGTGCGCTCATATTCCGTATTAAAAAGTTCTTAATTTTTAACTATCTGATTTAAATAGCTATTTATCTTGGTTTTGTACGTTCCTGGTTGATCTCGTTCAGGTGTTGGCCCTTCACTTGCATTCACTTGTACATACAGGTTGGTATAAGTGTGCACCTTTGTGCCGCTTGAGCATTTGAGGATGTGAAAATGAACGACAGTCCGTTTACCCGACAACTGCAAGGTGTGCGTGTGCTGGATGTCAGCCGCGTGCTGGCCGGGCCGCATTGCACCGCGATGCTGGCTGATCTGGGGGCCGACGTCATCAAGTTCGAAGTGCCCGAGGAGGGCGATGACGCCCGCCATCTGGGCCCGTTTCTGGACGGCGAAAGTGTCTACTTCGGGCTGATCAATCGCGGCAAACGCAGCGTTGAAATCGATTTTAAAAACCCGGCCGACCGCCAGCGTTTCTACGAACTGGTGGCCGATGCCGATGTCGTGGTCGAGAACTTCCGCCCCGGTGTCACTCAACGCCTGGGCATCGATTTCGACAGCCTCAAGCAGCACAACCCGCGGCTGATCTACGCCAGCATCTCCGGTTTCGGCCAGCAAGGCCCGCTGTCCAGTCGCCCGGCTTATGACATCGTCGCGCAGGCCATGTCCGGGCTGATGAGCGTTACCGGTTTCGCTGCTACCGGGCCGACCCGCAGCGGCGAGGCCATCGGCGATCTGTGTGCCGGGGTGTATGCAGCCTGGGCAATCAGCTCGGCGCTGTTTGCCCGCGAGCGGCATGCCCCGGGGGCCCAGTACATCGATGTGGCCATGTTCGACGTGTTGTTCAGCCTGCAGATGACCGGTCTGTCCAACCTGTATGCAAACGGTGTGGCGCCGGGGCTGGTGGGTAACCGGCATCCGGTATCGACGCCGTTTGATAGCTATCGCGCGGCAGACGGTCAGGTGGTGATTGCAGTGGCCAGCAATCGCTTGTTCGAGCGCCTGTGCCAATGCATGGGCCAGCCGGAGCTGGCCACCGATGCGCGCTTTGTCAACGATACCCAGCGCACCCTGAATGAGCCGGCGTTACGCGCTGTTATCGAGGCCTGGACCACACAGCACAAGGTTGAACAGTTATGCGACGGCCTGCTCGATGCCGGAGTGCCGTCTTCACCGGTGTGGGATCTGGCCCAGGCTGCGGGCAGTGAACATGCCCGTGTACGCCAGTTGCAGTTCCAGCCCGAGGGCAGCGTATTGCCGCTGGTGCCGCAACCGGTGTTCTTCAATGGCCGTAAACCCCACGCCATCACCATTGCCCCGCGATTGGGCGCAGACAACGCCGCATTTGGCTTGAACAAAGCAGGAGAGAAAGCATGAACTTTGAAATGAGCGCAGAAGAATTGGCCGTAGTTGAAAGTGCCGAGCAAGTGGCGCGTGAGGTAATTCAGCCGCTGGCCCAGCACTACGATGAAACCGAAACTTTTTGCCTGGCCAGCATCCGGGCGTTGAGCGATCTGGGTTGCATGGGCGTCAACCTGCCAGAGCAATATGGCGGCCTGGGCATTGGCAGCCTGGCGATGAGCCGCGTGGTGGAAGCAGTAGCGGGTGCCTGTGCCTCTACCGCTTCGGCCATGACTGCGCATTTTCTGGCCACGGACTCGATCCTGCTGGGCGGCACCGAGGAACAGAAACATGAGTGGCTGCCACGGGCAGCCAGCGGCGAATTGCTCGGTGCCTTTGCCCTGACCGAGCCTGCGGCGGGCTCCAACCCGGCGGATATGCGCAGCCGCGCCGTACGTGAAGAAGGTGGTTGGCGGGTGCGCGGCAACAAGCACTACATCACCAATGCCAGGGAGGCCGATTTTATTGTGCTCTACGTCAAGACCGACGCAGATGCAGGTCACAAGGGCATCAGTGCCTTTATGGTGCCCCGGGGCACGGCGGGCATCAGCTTCTCCAGTCCGGAAAAAACCATGGGCCTGCGTGGCAGTACCATCTATGAACTGGCGCTGGACTGCTGGCTGCCCGAATCGGCACTGCTCGGCGTAGAAGGCCAGGGGTTCAACACGGCCATGGCGGTGCTGGACCGTGGGCGGGTGGAAGTGGCAGCCATGTCGCTGGGGATTGCCAATGCCGCCCTGCAAGCCAGCCTGAGCTGGGTGCGTGAACGGCAGATCGGGCCTAAACCGCTGGCCGCTTATCAGGGCACGCAATGGCGCCTGGCTGATATGTATGCGCAGCTCGAAAGCGCGCGCATGCTGACCATGAAAGCTGCTGCCCGGCGTGACAGCGGCGAGCGTTTCAGCCTCGACTCGGCCACCGCCAAACTGGTCGCTGCCGAATGCGCCGGGTTTATCACCGATGCTGCGCTGCAACTGCACGGTGGCTATGGCTACAGCCGGGATTTGCCGCTGGAGCGCTATGTTCGTGATGCGCGGATCTTGCGGATTTTTGAAGGCACCTCCGAGGTACAAAAAATCATTATCTCCCGTGCCCTGCTCGACGCAGCCAGATAATCCGCCGGCCAAGGATTGGAAAAGTCTTTCCCAAAACAACACGGCGCACCCCGGGTGCCAGCCTGAAGGAACTGCTTATGTCCACGCTCAACCAAGATTCACCGCGGGCCTCGCTGGTCGAACAGCGCTCTATCGATTACATCCCTGAGTCAGAGCGCCATGGGCGTCTGTTCAGCCAGTTCACCTTGTGGTTCGGGGCCAACCTGCAAGTCACTGCGATTGTCACCGGAGCCCTGGCCGTGGTGCTGGGAGGGGACGTGTTCTGGTCGCTGATCGGCCTGCTGATCGGGCAAGTGCTGGGCGGCACCATCATGGCGTTGCATGCGGCGCAGGGGCCCAAGCTGGGCCTGCCGCAGATGATCTCCAGCCGGGTGCAATTCGGCGTCTATGGCGCCGTGATCCCGATTGTGCTGGTGTGCCTGATGTATGTCGGTTTCTCGGCCAGCGGCTCGGTGCTGGCCGGGCAGGCCGTGGGGCAACTGGTGGGGGTGAGTGACTCGTGGAGCATCCTGATTTTTGCTGCCCTGATCGTGCTGCTGACCATTCTGGGCTATCGCACCATTCACATGATCGGCCGTGTGGCGAGCGTGGTCGGCGTGCTGGCGTTTTTCTACCTGTTCTACACCCTGATTGCTCAGAATGACATTGGCCTGTTGCTGAGCAATAAACACTTTTCCCTGAGCAGTTTTCTGTTGGCGATATCGTTGTCAGCCTCCTGGCAGATCGCGTTCGGGCCTTATGTGGCGGACTACTCGCGTTACCTGCCGTCCAGCACCTCGTCGCTGAAAACTTTTCTGGCAGTGGGGCTGGGCTCTGTCGTCGGCTCGCAAATATCGATGGTTTTCGGTGTGTTTGTGGCTGCCCTGGCCGGCAGCCAGTTTGCCGGGCATGAGGTGGCCTACATCGTCGGCATGGGGGCGAGCGGGGCGATGGCGGCGCTGCTGTATTTTTGCGTGGTGTTCGGCAAGGTGACCATCACTACGCTCAATGCCTACGGCAGTTTCATGTCCCTGGCCACCATCGTCAGCGGCTTTCGCGGCAACCATGAAATCTCCAAGGCCTTACGCCTGTTTTACATCCTGCTGATGGTAGGTTTTGCCACTGCTCTGGCCTTGCTTGGGCAGCATTCGTTCCTCAAGGATTTTTCGGCGTTTATTCTGTTTTTGCTGGCTTTTTTTACGCCGTGGAGCGCGATCAACCTGGTGGACTTTTACCTGATCAGTAAAGAGCGCTATGACGTACCGGCGCTGTCTAACCCGAATGGCCGATACGGGCGCTGGAACCTGCGCGGTATTCTGGTCTACGCCTTCGGGGTGGTGGTGCAGTTACCGTTTATCGCCACCAGCTTTTACACCGGGCCTCTGGTGGAACACCTGGGGGGGACTGATATTTCCTGGATCATCGGCCTGACGCTGCCAGCGCTGGTGTACTACTTCGTGGCACGCAACTCGGGGCAGTCGGTGCCGGATCAACTGATTTTGCCTGTTGAGCCCGCGACGGTTTAAGAGGTTTCCAATCAAGTAGCCATAGAGGGAGCAACAATGAAGGTGCTGGCCTGTATCAAACGAGTGGTCGATTACAACGTTAAAGTGCGCGTCAAAGCGGACAACTCCGGGGTTGACCTCGCCAACGTCAAGATGTCGATGAACCCCTTCTGCGAAATCGCCGTGGAAGAAGCCGTACGCCTGAAAGAGAAAGGCGTTGCGACTGAAATCGTCGTCGTCTCCATCGGCCCGACCACCGCTCAGGAACAGCTGCGTACCGCGCTGGCGCTGGGTGCTGATCGCGCCATTCTGGTCGAGTCCGCCGAAGACCTGACCTCGCTGGCCGTGGCCAAGCTGCTCAAGGCCGTTGTCGACAAGGAACAGCCACAGCTGGTGATCCTGGGCAAACAGGCCATCGACAGCGACAACAACCAGACTGGCCAGATGCTGGCTGCGTTGACCGGTTTCGGTCAGGGCACGTTCGCGTCCAAGGTTGAAGTGGCAGGTGACAAGGTTGCCGTGACCCGTGAAGTAGACGGCGGCGCGCAAACTATTTCGCTGAAATTGCCGGCGATCATCACCACCGACCTGCGTTTGAACGAGCCGCGTTATGCGTCCCTGCCAAACATC
>NZ_WIVQ01000054.1:0-30703 GCF_009600545.1 Pseudomonas sp. FSL R10-1339
CAGCTGTCACCGGTAGAGTTTGAAAAGCGTTACGCAGCGAGCCTGGAGAGTGTCTAGGAAACCCGGGGCGATTCAGGACTGCCATATGAAATTTAAAAAAATCGCATGGATTCTAACTAAAAAATGAATACTGAATTCACACTTGAATCACTCATAATCTCCATATCCATTATCTTGCTGTTTCTGCTCTCATCAACCTTGATCAAAAATAAAATAGAGCAAAATGAAATAAAGCACGAATACAAATTCATCAACGGCTTGCGTGGTCTAGCAGCAGTATTCGTCGTTATCAATCATGCTCCTTTCATGCTGACTAACATGGGCCTTAAGAACGACAACTTCTCCTCATGGGCGTGGATATATGCAAATCTTGGCTCCTTCGGCGTACAAATATTTTTTTGCATAACAGGCTTTTTGTTCTTCGATAAAATAATCAAATCCCCAAATATTCAGTGGGAAAAATTCTTTGAAGGCCGAGTAAGACGTGTAGCACCCTTATACTATTTCTCGTCATTTGTAGTTTTTTTAATTGCGACGTTATATTCCAACTTTGATATCTTCAACAAAGAAACACTTATGACAGTGGCCAGTATGTTAACATTCAATTTTTTGGATGGCCCCTCCAAAATCGGCGGCATTGCACTAACGCCTCTCAATTCAGTGACCTGGACACTGGTTCATGAGTGGCGATTTTATGCAGTACTGCCTCTTATCGCACTTACCTACAGATCCAGATATAACAAATTAATACTAAGCACTGCATTATTATTAGCCGCCGTCGATCTAAGCATGAGTACAGTTGTGTGCTGGCCGTACTTTCTGACTGGTATCATTGCAGCAGTTCTTCACCAAAAACTCACTTACATAAAACCGGCAAGCTGGCCTTTATCCATCATTGCACTATGCATCTTTATATACACTTGCGGGACTAAAGCACCTGAAGGATACGGCGCACTGCGATTCGCGCTCACGTCCTGTTTCTTCTTATGTATTACACTGGCAAATCCAGGAGCCCTGCATGCACAATGCCTAAACCGATTGAGTGACATCAGCTACAGCATATACCTGATGCATCTACCAATCCTGTATTTAACATTCAAAGCAGCGTCACACATGGTCGATTTATCCACCATGTCAAAGACAGCTTTCTGGTCAATCAATATGATTGCAGTACCGTTGATCACAATAGTCTCTACACTGACCTTCATTCATATTGAAAAGAGGTTCATGAGCAAAAAAGCCAACACGATTACTGTCGCTGCTGGCACCGCAGCTGCTGCCGAAAGTTAAAGCCTAACTTTATATGCCGCACCTGTGATGCCATCAAAACATTGCCAATGAAGCGTTCACCATTTTAGTGAACTCTGCATTGGCAAGATCTTGATACGCGCCGGCTCCATTGACCTAAAACAGCACCTTTCAAGATGGCTCAACACGACGCTGCTGATGTATCCAATCTACAATCTCACCTTCGGGTGCATAACCACTGACCGTCTCGCGCAGCAGCTGGCGAACACGCAAATAGTCATCCTGATCTACCGCTTCAAGCAGTTGCGTCAATCGCTGCTTCAGCTCATCCCAAGGTAACATGTCTTCGTTGGCAGACATGATCATGGGGTGTCGGGTCGCGACTACGTTATCGCCAATCAGTAACTCTTCGTAAAGCTTTTCGCCAGGACGCAACCCAGTGAACTCGATCTCAATATCGCCATGTAGATTTTTATCCGAACGAACGCTAAAACCAGAGAGATGGATCATTTTCTCGGCGAGCTCGACAATGCGTACCGGCTCACCCATATCAAGGACGAATACATCGCCACCCTGCCCCATTGAGCCGGCCTGAATCACCAACTGAGCGGCCTCGGGAATCGTCATGAAGTAGCGGGTAATCTTGGGGTGAGTCACGGTTAGCGGGCCACCGGTCTTGATCTGCTTGTGAAACAGCGGAATCACCGACCCTGAAGAGCCCAATACATTGCCAAAACGCACCATGGTGAAACGGGTTTTATTTACCCGCGACACATTGGCCGAGTCGCCAAACAGTACAGGCGCGACTTCCCGACTGAGTGCTTGAAGCGTCATCTCAGCCAGACGCTTGGTGCTGCCCATGACATTAGTCGGCCGTACGGCCTTGTCGGTAGAAATAAGAACGAAGTTCGATACTCCCGACTGCAGGGCCGCCTGAGCAGTGTTGAGCGTGCCTATAACGTTGTTTAACACACCTTCGGCAATATTGTGCTCAACCATTGGCACATGTTTATAAGCCGCAGCGTGATAGACCGTATCGACATGCCAGGTCTTCATCACATCCAGCAACTTGTGCGGATTGCGCACAGAACCCAGGATCGGCAGCACCTTCACCGAAAGAGACTCCAGATTGACCCGCTGCTCCAACTCGCCAAATATGCTGTACAGATTGAATTCGCCGTGTTCGTACAGCAGCAGCGTGGTTGGCTTCAAAGCCAAGATCTGCCGGCACAGTTCCGAACCAATCGAACCGCCAGCGCCTGTAACCATGACACATTGCCCCTTGATACAACGCTCCTGCAACTCACCTTGCGCGGGAACCGGGTCGCGACCCAGCAAGTCGGCAATATCCACTTCCTGGATATCATCAACCTTGACCCGGCCACTGGCCAGATCCATAAACCCGGGCACACTGCGAACGTGGAGAGGAAATCCCTCAAGCAAACCCAAAATCTCGCGGCGCCGGGCCCGAGACGAAGATGGCACTGCCAACAGCAACTCCTGGGCGCCGGTACGTTCGATCATCTGCTGAATACGTTCGGGTTTGTAAACCTGCAAGCCAGAGATGATACGATCTGCAATACTTTCGTCATCGTCGATAAACGCTACAGGCCTCATAGCACGGCCCATGCGCAAGGCGGCAACCAGTTGGTTGCCAGCGGCACCGGCACCGTAGATGGCCACCCGCGGCAAACCGTCATCGCGGTTGGTAAACGGCACGTGTTGAACTGCCGCAAACCAGTCGCCCAGAAAGTATTGACGCATGGCAAGGCGCAAACCACCGAGCAGGATTAGGCTTAGCCACCAGTAGTTGAAGATTATCGAGCGCGGCACAGTATTTTCAGGGGTGCTATACCAATACATCACCACTGCCAAGATCAATGAAGAAAGACTGACAGCCTTGATAATGGCGATCAGAGCATCATTGCCGAAATAGCGCATGACGGCACGGTACATGCCGAAACGGATAAACAGCGGGATGGCAATCAAAGGGACGCAGATAAACAGCCACAGATGTAGCTTGACCGGATTGATCATATCGTCAATCCCTAGGCGCACGACAAATGCAAGCCATAGGGCGAACCAGACGAGAACCACGTCTGTCACCACTTGAATAACTCGTTTATCCCGTCTCGACAGGTTGAGTAAGTACGCTCGAATTTTATCCATATATCCTTTGAACACCTACGCTACTCCAAAAAACCATCAACAAGCTGACACTCTATACACCACTCTATATATCCCTAAGTTGAGCGTCAGACCAGTGAAGCTTCCTGCACGACATCACTCAATACCTTGCAGGTCAATTCTATTTCTTGCTGTGTCAGTGTGGGATGAACCAGAAACATCATGCTCGTCTCGCCCAACTCTTTCGCATGCGCTAATCGTAACGAAGGACGCCAGCCAGTACCTTCAAATGCCTTTTCTAGATACACCTCAGAACATGAACCGGAAAAAGCAGGTACACCGCGCGCGACCATCTCGTTGAGAATGCGATCACGGGACCAACTAGCCTTAAGGGCTTGCGGGCGTACAAATACATAGCACTTGTAGGCCGCGTGCACATCAGCGACCGGCAACACGGGTACACGAAGTGCAGGCAACTGCCGGGCCTGGGCCCAAATACGTGAAGCATTTTTCAGCCGAGCGGCATGCCACTCTTGCATCCGGCGCAACTGGATGCGTCCGATAACAGCCTGAACCTCAAGCATCCGCCAGTTCGTGCCGAAGCTTTCGTGCAGCCAGCGGAAACCTGGTGCATGCTCACGCTCGTAAACCGCTTCCCAGCTCTTGCCATGATCCTTGTAAGCCCACATGTCGGCCCACAGCTGGCGATCATTGGTGGTGACCATGCCGCCTTCGCCGCCCGTGGTCATGATCTTGTCCTGGCAGAACGACCAGGCGGCGATATGACCGATGGAGCCGACAGGACGGCCTTTGTAATGAGCTCCATGAGCTTGGGCGCAATCTTCGATCACCTTCAGGTCATGCTCAGCCGCCAAATCCATGATCGGATCCATGTCACATGGCCATCCAGCCAGATGAACACAAATGAGGGCTTTGGTACGGGGCGTCAACACTGCACTAATGGTTTCAGCAGTGAAGTTCTGCGAGTCAAGGTCGACATCTGCAAATACCGGCACAGCCCCAGCATTAACAATGCTTGAAACCGAAGCCAGGAAGGTACGAGAAGTAACAACAACTTCATCACCCGGACCGATATCAAGTGCCTTCAACGCCACATCCAGTGCTACCGTACCATTGGCTAGGGCCACGGCATATTCCGTGCCTGACCAGGCGGCAAATTCTTTTTCAAAAGAGCGGGTTTCTTGCCCAGTCCAATAGTTGACCTTGTTCGACAAAATTACCGCACGGACAGCGTCGGCTTCTTCTTCCGTGAAGGAGGGCCAAGGAGAAAATGGTGTATTCAGCACGATTCAGTACCCATGATTTGAATGATAGAAATTTGGTCCGTGCACGTCCGACTGTACAAAAACTCATGCAAATGAGTTACCACTATAAACCATTAATGCTGTAAAGCTTTCGCTGGAACACCCACAACAGTCATATTGTCGACAACATCATTGACCACGGCCGCACCTGCCCCAACCTTGACCCGGGATCCAATGCTGACCGACTGCTTAACGGATGCACCTATTCCAATCCAGCTCAATTGACCAACATGGACTGTACCCGCCAACCTTGCGCCTGGGCTGATGTGGACACATTCTTGCAGAATACAATCGTGGTCAATACTGCACCCGGTATTAAGAATGCTTCCATCACCTACGTTTGCGCCTGGATTTACCACTACCCCTGCAAATGCCACGACGCCTTTACCCATAGTGGCGTGTCGACTGATTGTCGCTGCCGGGTGGATAAGTGTGATTAGCATTGCTCCGGCATTATCGAGCTCTTTCATTTTCATGCAGCGAATATCATTATTGCCAATCGCAACTATGACACCGTCGAACTCCTGAAGGCGCTCCAATAATGCATGTGTATCACCCACCACAGGCCAATGGCCCACAAACTGGATAGATGGCCAGTTATCATCAAATACTTCAACAATGTCCCAGTCACAGCATTCAGCGGTATCTGCTACAACTTTGGCATGCCCACCTGCCCCCACAATGGCGAGTTTTTTTTCAGCTGGTGCAGTCCCTGTAAACTTTGATATCGTGACCTCGCCGGCAGCGGAGATACCCTCGCGGACAAGCACTTTCTTAAGAGTAAGCCCGATAATTTTGAGGTCGAGCCAAAATGATTGGTTTTCGACATACCAAATATCGTATTGGAATTTCTGCTCCCAGCTGATTGCATTACGGCCATTAACTTGTGCCCAACCTGTAATCCCGGGTTTTACATCATGTCGGCGCGCCTGTTCAACGCTATACAGTGGCAAATACTCCATTAACAACGGCCTGGGGCCAACCAGACTCATATCGCCCTTCAAGACACTCCAAAGTCCAGGCAACTCATCCAAGCTGCTTGAGCGTAAAAAAGCTCCGAAAGAGGTCATGCGTTCCGAATCAGGCAAAGGATTACCATGTGCATCAACCGCATCTTTCATGGTTCTAAATTTCAGCATTTCAAAAGGCACGCCGTGCAAACCGGGCCTTATCTGCCTGAACAATATTGGACTTCCCAATTTAAGTCGCACAGCTAAACCTAAACAAGCGATGACTGGTGAAAGAACAAGCAGACCAAAAAAAGATGCTGTTATATCGAATAGACGCTTAATCAATGTCAAGCTCCTGCAAGTAAAAATTCTGCATCCGTTCCCAATGAGCAGTACGATCAAAACGCTCAACAATTCTAGCGCGGGCGGAAGTTCCCATTTCAGTCATACGGTCATGGGGTGTTTCAACCGCCTGCATCATTGCACTCGTCAAGGACGTGACATCACGGGGCTGGGCCAACCAACCATTCATACCTGACTCAATAATTTCGTTACAACCACTGATATCTGTTACAACAGCAGGTATGCCCATGGCACATGCCTGCAACACGACATTGGGAAAGCCCTCCCGATAGCTTGACAAGACAAGGGCGTCGGACGCTGCCAGGGCATCACGTATATCTTCCTGAAACCCCAACGTATGAATCCTTGGATGCTGCTTCAACAATGCGAATGTTTCTGCATCTATCGGCGCTTCAGAGTCCAAGCCTCCGACCACAATCAAATGGGTGTGATCAGGAAGTCTCAAAAAAGCCTGCCCCAACTCCTTCAGACCCTTGTCTCTGTTCAAGCGTCCGATAAAGCAAAAAACGAACTCATCGTCCATTATTCCCAGGCTTTCTTTAAGCGCTTTAGAGTTAGTTATAACGAACTGGTTATCAGGTCGAAAAAAATCAAGATCCACACCCGCAATATTCCCATGCCCAATGACAGACATCTGCTTTTTAGTCACGCGATAAGCCAGCAAATCTTTTTTCACACCCAATCCTTCAGGGACGACTGTGGTGGCACAGACACAAATCAATCGATCTACGTTGATAAGAAGTGTTTTCTTGAAACCGGTCTGGGTGGGGAATATAAGTCCGGTAAACGTATGAATCCTGACAGGAACCCGGCACAAAAAAGCCGCAATCATCGTCACCAGGCCCGCCTTGGGTGTATACGATTGAACCACCGAAGGTTTTAATTTACGAAGCAACCTGCACATCGAGAGAATTGAAATAACGTCAGCGAATGGACTGATGCCCCGCTTCATTGCTACAGGATGAACGGGGACGGCTTCCCGAACAGCAATTCTATCTACCGGTCCATCAGCAGAACAAGCCAGATGTACCTTGAACGAATGGTTCAGAAACTTTGGCTGATGAGCCAATATGGTCATCAGTGTTTCCGGAACGGTTGTGACAATTAATAAAGTTGCTTCTTTCATGACTCAACCTTTAAACGGATCAAAACAGACAAAGTTCAAGCTGTATAAAGACGAGTCCAGATGCTGACGATCTCATCAATAGAGTAGTTTTCAACGATCCGCAATCTTGCGGCGCGCGACATGTTATTTTTTTCACTGGCCGTCTTAGCCAGAGCAATGCTCATGGCCTGAGCAAGACCCTTAGGATCCTTGGCCGGAACTAAGTATCCGCAACCACCCACGACTTCTTTAACGCCGCCGCAATCGGTTGCTACCACGACTTTCTCGGACGCCATGGCTTCAGCTACCACCAAACCAAAGCCCTCCCAGGCCGAGGAAAGCACGTATAAATCCGCTGCATTATATATATCATTGACGTCTGATCTGACGCCTAAAAATCTCACCAGCGGGGTAAGTTTCAAGGTAGCTACGAGATCTTTCAGCTCCTGTCTCAGCGGACCATCACCTACAATCCATAGCTTCACCGTTTGTTTGTTATCGGACAGTACTTTAAATGCATGTATTAGATTTTTATAGTCTTTGGCATCAACCAGTCGACCCACCGCTACAAGCAATTCGTCCTGATCAACAAGACCTTCCGAACTCCTGATGGCTGCCCGCGTAACCGGGTCAGGCTTGAAGCGTTGGGTATCAATACCATTCGGAATGGCCAGCATGGTACCTGGCGGACAGGCTTTTTTTTGTTCGAATATATGCACAGCTTCAACCGTTACATTGGTTGTCACATCAGCTAAAGAATGCGTGAGCCGATAAGCGAGCATTCTTGCCTTACCGCCTTCATTGGTATTGTGTGCTGTATTGATCAGTCTTTTGATGGTACAAATCGGCCTGATCATTCGAGAGAAGAGGTTCGCATGCACCATGTGCGCATGAACGACATCAGGATCAAAATCCTTGATAATACTCCTCAACTTAATAAAGCCTTTGAGAAATCCAGGTACTGTTTTCTCTAGATTCAACCCCAAAAGCTCAACACATGGACTTTTGGGTCGCAACAGAGCAGGCCCGGTTAGATAGCAGATTTTCACCTCATGCCCGCTCTCGTGAAAACGATCGGCAAGGTCCAGAACCTGTCTTTCCGCACCACCCACACCAAGACCTGTGATGATATATAAAATTTTCATACTAAATTTTTCGCCTGTTGCTCACACGAAACACGACACACTGAAAATATCGCACTATGCACTTTAACTTCCTGACAGCACCTGCCTCGCGCAACACCTGTTCTTTATAAAATAAACCAAAACCCTGGGGATTTCGTTTCAGATTATTGAAAAAATTAGCTGAATACCCATCCGGTAAATATTCGCACAAATAGATATATTTGCTGTAAAAGTACAGGATCTCACCTTCGTCGGATATTCTGTTCCAGATCAACAATTCAGGGACAAATATCTCGTCTTTAAAACGAGGAAAAGGATGTTTAAGCAATGCACTTTTCTTGAATACATAAGCCAGATCCCCTAGAAAGTGATTGGCTGCTTCAGTAGGTGTCATCTTCGAAGCGACAGTATCGTCGTCTGAGAATACGGCCCCGATAATATTACCGGCCAGATCGGCCTTCCTATAACAAAGCCCGGCAATACCATGGGTGTCCAGGTTCTGCAAGTCTTCGTTAATGACTTCAATAGCATTCGATGTAAGCGCATCGTCACTATCGACCAACAACACCCAATCCCCTGTTCCGGCTGGAACCCCGGCGTTAATCGCTATATGTTTTCCGGCGTTTTCTTGCTGCAAAATCTTGATAGAGAAACTGGAATTCTGCTGAAACTCCTCCAGCAATGAAAGCGTTTCGTCTTGGCTTCCATCATCAACTACGACCCACTCGAAGGACTTATTAGTCTGCTTCTCCAGGCTTTCATACAAGCGGCCCAAGGTGTAAGCACGGTTATAAGTTGCTGTCAGTACAGTAATCATAAATACCGCTCATCTATTTTATTTTGTACGCTAACAAAATCAGCGAGATGGAGAATAATACCTCAGCCAAAACCAGGCCATACACGATACCAGCCAAGTCATACCAGAGAGAAAACAGAGCTGCCAAACACAAGGAAAGCAACGAAAAAAACATCAAACACATACTGAGGATTTTATCTTTCCCTAAAGGCATGAATATCGTCAGACCTATGGCCTGATTCATCATGCGAAAGGGTATGATCATGACAAATACTTGCAGGATAGATTTAGCTTCATCAAAGCCAGGACCTAACATCAGATTAATTAAAAAATCGCCCAACGCATAAATTATTGTAGCCCCAGCAACGCCGGCAGCAAACAGGAATGCTACGATAAAACTCGACAGCTTCAAGTTGATACTGGTTGTTTTCAAAAGCCGCCTGCTTAAGTAGGGATACAACCCGATCAACACTGGCCCTACCAGACCAACAGAAGCTTTTATAATTTTTTCAGCAGGCACAAACTTTGCAACCGATGCCTGCCCACACATAACCCCGACAAGCGCGGGCCCTGCACTCAACATAATATTATTGGAGCTTTTGTAGATAAAACCATGAAAGCCCGACTTTATTTGCTCGACCCCACTTTTGAAATCAATATTGAAACCACCCACTATTTTGTACGCAAGATAGAGTCCAACCAAAGTATTAAACAGAGAAAAAGAGGACATGATCATTAAAGCAAAACTGGCATTGGCAGAGACATTCAGCAGCAGGTATAAAACTAACAAACCGGCAAATCTCAACACCAATTCGAAGGTCACAACAAACGTAAGCTTCTCCAGCCCCTGAAATAGCCAAATATTACTGAAGCTAAATGCCAGAAAATAAAGATACCCCCACAGGATTAATTGCAAATCGAGATCAAAATCCAGAATTGACAGCACGCCCATGGACACCACAATCATGCCGCTCGAGAGTAATAACTTGGCTGAGTTGACACCATTATAAATCGCAGAAAGGAGCGACTTATTCTCTGGCCCGCACACTGCCACCTGCCTCGCCCCACTCAAGGAAAAACCATACTCGACGATGAGGGAGCACAACAAAGCAGTTGTTTGAATGATCAGCACCTGACCATATTGATCGACACCCAGTGCTTTGGCCAGAATCGGAATTTCTAGAATGGGTATTAAATAGCTAACCAGCTGAGCTACCAACAACAAGCTGACATTTTTAAATTGCAACCTCATTTTCGTCATCACCCCCTGTGACCTGGACATGTTCGCTCATGATGAACTGACGCGACAATACCGATAGGGCGGATGTCATCAAGATCCATATTCCCCACTCAGATAGTTCTGTACTGAAAGGATGGAGCATCAACAATAGGGCAAAACCTAACGAACCGCCTAATGCAGCAATGGCATAAATAAAAATATATTTTGCTTTGTGTTCATGCATTGCGTAGCGACACAATCGTATTGCAAATATCAGCAAGGGTGAGAATATGAGAATCAGAAGGCCGATAAAACCCAAAATACCCAGATCGCCACCGGATGAAATAAAAGCGTTGTGCACAACCATCGGACTACCATCCACTTCAGACGTCGTACTGCCGAAACCGCAACCAAATGGCATGCACGTTTCAAAAGACCTCAGACCATCAGCTAGCATTCGAGCCCTTACAGGATCCCCTGCTGCCAATCTGTCCACGACTAGAGGATTCTGATTGAAATTAAGAATATCGTAGCCGGTGCTGTACAGCATCAACACGGCAGTGAATGAAATGATTGAAATAAAAAACAGGAGTAATGTCAGCTTTGGTCTGACATGCATGCTGAGCAGCAGTATCAAGAGTATCACAAGCAAAAATACAATAAATCCTGTACGACTGGAATCCATAACAAGTATGTACGCGCCGGCGATCATGACCAGTAGGCTAGTTACTTTACTTCTGCCATCAAAGAGCGTACCCACAATTACAAAACCTGCGAAGAATGCACACGTTTTCCACAACACGCCCGGATAGGCAAATAAACTTCCTTGCCGACCATCGCCCAACTCAATATATAAACCTGTCAGGTAATATTTCGCCATGCAAAAAACCAGGAAACCTGTCAATATCGATCGCGAGGCGATCGAATGATAGTCACCTTGTTCCAAAAACTGAGAGTGCGCATAAACACAAACAAAGACAACACCAATACACATCATCTTCAACCCTTGGTAAAAGGTTTGAATTTCAGCATTGGCCAATGCTGACAGTACAAAGGCGCTAAACAACACGAAAAACCCGAGAATATATACAGCCAACTCGGGACTTACCTTGAAAGACAATCGTTCAGGGGCTGAGATTAACCCGACCACTACGATCAAGCCCCATAAAGCCCAATATCCTGCGGGACTGATCAAACTTCTGACATCACCCAATACGACCAATAGGCAAGCACTCAACACGATACCGTAAGACGCTGCATTTTTTTTCACGTTTCCCACTTACACCTGCCTACTTACACGTGATTTAACAAACTTTAGCCTCAGAGTCACACAGTAAGCGTTTAGCCACTTGCAATAACCTCCTAAAACTCTGCATCTGTTCCAGCGCTTTAGCTAATGCACATCACATCACATCACATCACGAACAATGCAGCAGCCTGATCTTTATCGTTGATAAGATACCCTCCAACGTCGGGCCAATGAATATTCAACGCTTCGTCATTCCAGCGAATGCTGCGCTCAGATTCCTTATTATAGAAATTGGTCGTTTTATAACTAAATATCGTGTTTTCTTCGAGCGCAAGGAAGCCATGGGCAAATCCAGCAGGTATCCACAGCATTTTTTTATTCTCTGTATTCAATTCCAGTCCAAACCATTCGCCATACGACGGAGACCCCTGACGAATATCCACAGCGACATCGAAAGCTGCGCCATGGTTCACACAGACCAGTTTGCCTTGCGCGAAAGGCTCTAGTTGATAATGCAACCCTCGCAGAACACCCTTTTTGGAACAGGATTGATTATCCTGAACGAAAGGATCAGGAACGGGCAGCCCCAAGTGACGCAATCCTTCCTCGAATTTTTGAAGATTGAAACTTTCCATGAACCAGCCGCGTTCATCTTCGTAAACGTCCGGCTCGATGATCACCACGCCAGGCAATGTTGATGGCATAAATTTCATGCACCGCTCCCCTCAGATAACAGCTTGCCCAGGTATTGTCCGTAACTGGTTTTTTTAAATCTTTCGGCCTGCTCAGCCAACACCTGAGAGGTTATCCAGCCATTGTTGAATGCAATTTCTTCCAGGCAAGCAACCTTCAATCCCTGGCGCTTCTCAATGGTATGGACAAAATGACTCGCCTCCAGCAGTGATTCATGGGTCCCAGTGTCAAGCCAGGCAAACCCGCGCCCCAATATTTCAACGCTCAGTTCTTTCTGTTCTAGATATGCCTGGTTGACATCGGTAATCTCAAGCTCGCCCCTTGCCGAAGGTTTGATCTTCTTCGCTATCTCAACAATCTGGTTGTCGTAGAAATACAGCCCGGTCACTGCATAGTTCGATTTGGGTTTAGGCGGTTTCTCCTCGATGCTAAGCGCCTGGCCAGAGCTGTCAAACTCCACGACGCCAAAACGCTCGGGGTCACTGACGTGATAACCAAAAACTGTAGCACCTACCGTCTTTGACATTGCTGAGCGCAAGTTGTCCGAGAAGTGCTGTCCATAGAAAATATTGTCACCCAGAATCAGGCAGACCGGATCTTGACCAATAAAGGCCTCACCAATAATAAAGGCTTGTGCCAGTCCGTCGGGACTAGGTTGTTCGGCATAACTGAGCTCAATACCATAATGACTGCCATTACCTAGCAATTTTTCAAAACTTGGCAGATCTTCCGGAGTAGAAATAATCAGAATTTCCTGTATCCCCGCCAGCATCAAAACAGACAGCGGGTAAAAGATCATCGGCTTGTCGTAGATCGGCAGCATCTGTTTAGAGACTCCCAGCGTGAGCGGATGCAGGCGCGTACCCGAGCCACCAGCAAGAATGATGCCTTTACGCTTGATCGAGATCATGTTTCAAGCACTTCCTTAATTATTCGAATGCACCACTCGCAGCGCTGGCCGGTGATGAGATAAATTTTAGTTTTAAAAAAGTACGCTACCGCCCCAGGATTCTTCGTCGATTTCCTGAGAACGGTTGTAAGACTATTGATAGCCCCGGCTTTAGTCTGCGTTTATTCAACGATTGGCGATACTCGCCAAAGGCAGGCTGATCTGTTGCTGACGATTCATCAAGTTAATAAGCAGGATGACCCGCTCTTCGCCGTCCATTGTCATGAAAATGGACTCAATACCTGCGAAACCTTGATCAAGGATGGTGACTTTATCGCCAGGGTTAAATTTGGCGATAATATGAGTACTCGCGCGACTCTGCAGCTGCATAATCAGCTCGTGACCGACTGCCAGCGGCCGACCACCAAAGGCCACCACGCGAGCTACGCCACGGGTGGAGCGTAGAGGAGCCCAGTTGGCACCTTCAGGCATATGTATAAACAAGTAGCCAGGAAACAGCGATTCCTCAGCGTAGTGCATCTGGCCACGCAGGGTTCGCTCACGCCTGCATGTGGGCCGTGAACACCCATAACCCTGGCGTATAAGGTTTTCTTCTGCACGCTCGTCCTGTCTGGGCTTGCATTGCACCAGATACCACTCGCCGGTTGTGGCCACTGTCGATTCCTGAGCTGCTGCGGTGCTGATCATGGGCATGGATAATTCATTTAGTAAGTTCTTCCGTGTTTTACCATCGTACAGTGCATGTGCCAATAACAGGGTGGCCTTCAGCTCGCCGGGATGAATGCCTCAACGAATCTGTTTTGAGTTTGATACAGGTTTGACAATTTCACTTCCACCACCCGTTCCGCCACTATTTCGCCATACCCCAAGCATATTTCTCGGCCCAATGCTTCATACCTGAAACAAAGCCGAGCAAACCATGCTGATCGGCATGGGAAAATTGCCACCCAAGATGCTGATGCCTGCGCGAATGATACAGCGCTTGCCCTCCAATTCAACATAACCGCTTGGGTGCCCGTACTTTTGTATCTGGTCTGCGTCTGCAGAGTGTCATTCTTTACTTATGCAGAACCACTGATGAGCAGGCATCTCGGTGATGTGCTGCTTCAGCCGTCTCAGACAAGGATCAATGTGTGCCGACTCTCTGCTCAATTCCAGGCGCAATTAGCCTTAAAGCACCAACGCCAATAATTTCGGCGTGGGAGCATCACTGCACACAATCGGATCCTTGAGACCTGCCGCCAAAAAATTATGGAATGCATCCGACATGATCAGCTTGGACATGGGTAAGCATCAGCACTTTGATACCGGCAAGTACAAAGTTTTCGCGGATGCAATGCACCGATGACACCGCTGACAGTGCGCTCATTGCCCTGAAACAGACCGCCGTCGATTAACAGATTACTCAGGGTGCCCATCTGCAACTGATGGTGCGAACCCATGACGCCGTTGACGGCGCCATGTTGAAACATGAGCTGATAAGGTACAGGTTGCTCTCAGTACAGCTCCATGAAGAAGCAATAAATCCATCAACTAGTGGCTAGCAATGTGTCAGTCCAGCCCCCTATCAGCGCAGATCCTTTTGTAAAAGGTTACCAGCACCCGTCGTTTCAGTCGGATCTCTTGGGCTTTGCACCGAGAGAGGCTGCTGAAGCCCGTCACGACGCTGAGCTACAAAGTACTTGGCGATAACGATCAAGATGCCAAACAGAGCGCCCAGCACCAACCCCAACAAGGTAATCAAGGCTTTTTTCGGCTTGATTGGAGCCACGGGTTCCAGAGCCTTGCGGTCAATGGATACCAGCTTCAAATTAGTAAAATCGAGATTGCTAACCCCACCCAAACGGACAATTTCTGCACGCAGTGGCTCGACACCACTTAAAAAGAGGTCTTCATTTTGACGCAGCTTAAGAACTTCGACTTCACGGTTGCTTTGCAACAACAACAGTTCACGAGCGATCTGGGCGATACGGTTTTCGGTAAAATCGTCGTTACTACGATTCTTCAAAGCAGCACGCTCTGCCTCTAGCGCCTCTACACCAAGAAAGTACAAGGGGATCTGTTGATTGTTTATTTCGGTGCGCATAAGACTGGAATCAGCCGGTCGCGCAGAATCGCCCAAAGCGGAGGGGGTTGTAGGCTTTTGTATACCCAGCGCCTTGGCAATGCCAATGGCCTCACTCAACTGGGCCATACGATCCATGCGTCCAGTCTTGAGCTGTTGACGCAAAGCCTTGAGTTCGTCCTGCAATTGCGCGCGCTTGAGATTATCCGTCTCGAGCAAGGTAGCAATCCGCGCCTGCTTTTCGGTCTCATAGTTGGAGCGAGCAGCGTCGATCTTACCCTTGAGCTCGGTTAAACGATTATTGACGATAACCTTCAGATCGGCGGAAATTTGATCACGCTCAGCTGTAATGGCGTGATCCACAAATCCGTTAAGAATTTGAACACCGTCCACACCCTTGGGGTAGTTCAGCTCCAAGCCTATGGAAACATTAAGCGAATCAGCTTTTGTTGGATCAGGCAGAATCAGCTTCAGCGAGTCACGATTGAAATCTTCAAAACTCTGTTCCAAGGTCCGGCCCGGACGCTTGAATTGGCTGAACAGAGCCTGATTAGCTTTGAAAAAGCTCAGGCGCGTCTCATAGGACTCAAGTGATGAACCGACTTTTAACAAAGCTTCTTTAGGCGGCAAGGTGTAAACACCCGAACGATTGAGGGCATCCAGTTCGTTGATCGCGGCAGGCCGCAAGATGCTGCTCACCTGGTACTCAGGCGTCACGAAATAGGCATAACCCAATGCTGCAATGCCACAAAGCGCGCTCGTTGCAATGATGATGGATTTTTTGTTCCAGACCGCCTGAAATAAAGTGAACAGGTCCACTTCAAACGACGGATTTCCAGCGGGGATACGGGATTTGCTATTCACAACCGGGGCCTGCCTTCTAAAAGAAACTGCGGGCTCGTTATGCAGGAATTCTTACATACGCTTAACTGGCTTTTATTGTTTTAATCATCAGGCTTGAGCATCAATGCGCACCTGATAAAGCATAAAAATCACTGGCAATCGAGAGCAGCCCGCATTTTGCCAGCATTCCAGAACATTTCAATATAAGAGTGGCACAATGATGTTATTTCCGGCTCAACGGAATGTTTGAGGCTTAAACCATTCTTTAAATACCAACTATCCAGACATTCCTTTCCCTGCCTAATGCGCCATCCATGGTGCAAATGGGATCCAGACGCGCCTAAATTGCTGGCTTGGCTTGCACCATCAGCTCGAGCTTCAGCTTGCGGGCTTTGCGACTGTAGGCTAGCCAACCCAGAACAGGGCCGATAGCCATACCTAGCAGCAGTGCGCAGATGATCAACAACGACCCAGGTAATTCGGGTGTGCGCCAGCCCAAAAACACCAATGCTACAGGCTGTTGATTTTCCAGGATAAAAATAAGCACCCCAAAAATGACAATCAGCCCAAATACCACTGACGCAGCACGCTTAAAGGTACGCATCGGCAACTCCTGTTCCCTGAAGGTTAAATGTCGTCTTCCTCATCCTCGTTCACCCGGTCTCGCAGCTCTTTGCCCGGTTTGAAATGAGGCACAAATTTTCCATCCAGGCTGACCGACTGGCCTGTCTTGGGGTTGCGGCCTACACGAGGGGCGCGGTAATGCAGGGAGAAGCTGCCAAAACCACGGATTTCAATACGATCCCCGGTCGCGAGGCATTGAGACATTTGTTCAAGCATGGTCTTGATGGCCAACTCCACATCCTTGGATGAGAGTAGCCCTTGATGGGTGACAATTCGTTCGATCAACTCCGACTTCGTCATATTTTTCCCTTCTTTTTCAAGCAGCTAGATCAGCGCTCCCAAGGTTTTAGCATGATCGAATGAATTTGAACAGCCCAGGGATTGACTTATCTTTACAACCCGCATAAGCACTGTAAAAAATTGATTCCACCACCCACCATCATAGCCATCAGGCCCAAACAGCCCATGATCGATCACAGGCCGCACAACGACAGCACTCACCCTGCCCCACAGCCAGCTCCCTGACGTGCAGCAAACCGACCTACACAAGATCTTGCCAAGCACCATCACAAATCGCAGGCACAAAAAAGGGCGACCTAAGTCGCCCTTTTTCTATGGTCAATCAGAACTTAGTTCTGTTTTTCCATTTGTGCACGCAGCAGGTCGCCCAAAGTGGTCGGACCAGCAGCAATGTCAGAGGTAGCTGGCTTGTCGCGCAGGCTCTGGATTGCTTCTTTCTCTTCAGCATCATCTTTCGACTTGATGGAGAGTTGGATTACGCGGCTCTTGCGATCAACGCTGATGATCTTGGCTTCTACTTCTTCGCCTTCTTTCAGAACGTTGCGCGCGTCTTCAACGCGGTCACGGCTGATTTCGGAGGCTTTCAGAGTCGCTTCGATATCGTTGGCCAGAGTGATGATGGCGCCTTTAGCGTCAACTTCTTTCACGATGCCCTTAACGATTGCGCCTTTGTCGTTCTCTTGTACGTACTCGGAGAACGGATCGCTTTCCAGCTGCTTGATACCCAGGGAGATGCGCTCGCGCTCTGGATCAACAGACAGGATAACGGTGTCCAGCTCGTCGCCCTTCTTGAAACGACGTACGGCTTCTTCGCCAACTTCGTTCCAGGAGATGTCGGACAGGTGAACCAGGCCGTCGATGCCGCCGTCCAGACCAATGAAGATACCGAAATCGGTGATCGACTTGATGGTGCCGGAGATTTTATCGCCCTTGTTGAACTGGCCAGAGAAATCTTCCCATGGGTTAGATTTGCACTGCTTGATGCCCAGGGAGATACGACGACGCTCTTCGTCGATGTCCAGAACCATAACTTCCACTTCGTCGCCGACTTGTACGACTTTCGAAGGGTGGATGTTTTTGTTGGTCCAGTCCATTTCCGAAACGTGTACCAGACCTTCAACGCCTTCTTCCAGCTCTGCGAAGCAGCCGTAGTCAGTCAGGTTGGTTACACGAGCGGTAACGCGAGTGCTTTCTGGGTAACGGGCTTTGATAGCAACCCATGGATCTTCGCCCAGTTGCTTCAGGCCCAGGGAAACACGATTGCGTTCGCGATCATATTTCAGAACCTTGACATCGATCTCGTCGCCAACGTTGACGATTTCGGAAGGATGCTTGATACGCTTCCAAGCCATGTCAGTGATGTGCAGCAGGCCATCAACGCCACCCAGATCGACGAATGCGCCGTAATCGGTGAGGTTTTTGACGATACCTTTAACTTGCTGACCTTCTTGCAGCGATTCCAGCAGAGCTTCACGCTCGGCGGAGTTCTCTGCTTCCAGCACGCTGCGACGCGAAACAACTACGTTGTTGCGCTTCTGGTCCAGCTTGATGACCTTGAATTCCAGCTCTTTGCCTTCCAGGTGCGTAGTATCGCGCACTGGACGAACGTCAACCAGAGAACCTGGCAGGAACGCACGGATGCCGTTAACGTCGACAGTGAAGCCGCCTTTAACCTTACCGTTGATAACGCCCTTGACCACTTCTTCTGCTGCGAAGGCTGCTTCCAGAACGATCCAGCATTCAGCGCGCTTGGCTTTTTCACGGGACAGTTTGGTTTCGCCAAAGCCGTCTTCGACCGCGTCCAGCGCAACGTGAACTTCATCACCGATGTTGATGTTCAGTTCGCCAGCATCGTTGTGGAACTGCTCCAGCGGGATGAGGCCTTCCGACTTCAAACCAGCGTGAACGGTAACCCAACCAGCTTGGTAATCGATATCAACGATGATAGCGGTGATGATCGAGCCAGCCTGAAGATTCAGGGTTTTTAGGCTTTCTTCAAAGAGTTCTGCAAAGCTTTCGCTCATTTTAATTCCTGTTGTTCAAGGGCGAAGGAATACGCCCATCAGCCACATTCCAGACAATGTGGGTTACGTTCATATAAAAGAAGGCATGCAGGACTATTTCTGGTCTCCTGCACGCTTTCTTGGTCATCCAGCGATATCGCGAAGTGCGATTTCGCTCATGATGCGTTCCAGCACCTGCTCGATGGACAACTCCGTGGAGTCCAGCTGTATGGCATCAGCCGCCGGCTTGAGCGGGGCTATTGCACGCTGTGTGTCACGCTCGTCGCGGGCACGAATCTCATCTAGCAGACCCGAGAGACTAACATCATCGCCCTTGGCCTTCAACTGCAAGTAACGGCGGCGGGCCCGTTCCTCGGCGCTGGCGGTCAGAAAAACCTTCAATGGCGCGTCAGGAAAGACCACCGTACCCATGTCCCGACCATCTGCAACCAGCCCCGGGAACTCAAGGAAAGCACGCTGACGCTGCAGCAACGCATCGCGAACAGCCGGCAAAGCCGCGACTTTCGAGGCTCCGGCCGCTACGGTCTCGCTGCGGATGGCGTGAGTCACGTCATCACCTTCCAGAATGATCCGCGCCGGCTTACCGTCCGTCGCGCCGATGAACTGCACATCAAGATGCGCAGCCAGTTTTTCCAGCAACGCCTCGTTATCCAGGGCCACACCATGGTTACCTGCGGCAAACGCCAGCAGGCGGTACAGAGCACCGGAGTCGAGCAAATTCCACCCCAGGCGCTTGGCCAGGATGCCAGCAACCGTGCCTTTACCTGAACCGCTTGGGCCGTCGATGGTGATAACCGGTGCCGAAACCATCACGAGTTTGCCTCTTGAGCAACACGCATGCCCACTTGCTTGCACAGAGCAAGGAAGTTGGGGAAAGAAGTCGCCACGTTGGCGCAATCATGGATACGGATGGGTGCGGTTGCGCGCAACGAAGCCACACTGAAGGCCATTGCAATACGGTGATCGCCATGACCATGAACCTCACCACCGCCAATAGTGCCACCATCAATGATGATGCCATCCGGTGTCGGCTCGCACTTCACGCCCAGGGTCAGCAAGCCATCTGCCATTACCTGGATCCGGTCGGACTCCTTGACCCGCAGCTCTTCAGCACCCCGAAGGATCGTACGACCCTCAGCCACGGCCGCGGCCACAAAGAGTACCGGGAACTCGTCGATCGCCAGCGGTACCAGCTCTTCCGGAATCTCGATACCCTTGAGTTTAGCAGCCCGTACGCGCAGGTCCGCCACCGGCTCGCCGCCCACTTCGCGTTGATTTTCCAGGGTGATATCCGCCCCCATCAGACGCAAGATGTCGATAACGCCAGTACGGGTCGGGTTGATGCCCACATGTTCAAGCAGCAGGTCAGAGCCTTCTGCGATCGAAGCGGCAACCAGGAAGAACGCCGACGAGGAAATATCCCCCGGCACTTCGATATGGGTCGCCGTCAGCTTGTGGCCCGACTCAACCGAAGCAGTAGGACCATTAACAGTTACCGGGTATCCGAAGCCTTGCAGCATGCGCTCGGTATGGTCACGAGTCGGTGCCGGCTCGGTCACCGAGGTCTTGCCTTCTGCATACAGGCCCGCCAGCAACAGGCAGGATTTAACCTGGGCACTGGCCATCGGCAAGGTGTAATCCATGCCCTTGAGCGCATGACCACCACGAATGGTCATCGGCGGGCGACCTTCGGCAGCGGTCTCAATCACGGCACCCATTTCACGCAATGGATTGGCCACACGGTTCATCGGGCGCTTGGTCAGGGACGCATCGCCGGTCAGGGTGGTGTCGAAGCTCTGTGCAGCCAGCAGGCCGGACAACAGGCGCATCGAAGTACCCGAGTTGCCCAGGTAGATCGGGCCAGGTGGCGCTTTCAGACCGTGCAGGCCAACGCCATGAATGGTCACGCGACCATGATGCGGCCCCTCAATCACCACGCCCATGTCACGGAACGCCTGCAGCGTCGCCAGGGCGTCTTCACCCTCAAGGAAACCTTCCACTTCGGTCGTACCTTCAGCCAGCGAGCCGAGCATGATCGAGCGGTGGGAAATAGATTTGTCGCCTGGTACGCGAATTCGGCCAGTTACTTGACCACCAGGATTTGCCAAAAAAATCAGATCGTTGGAATTCATAGCGTCCACATATGCCCGGCGGGCCAGGATTTTACTGAAATGCTCGCGGGCAACCCGGGCGCGAGTGAAAACGCCCAGCAATTGATGCCCATCCCCTGCATCGACCGCGTCGCGCAAAGCGTCGAGATCACTGCGAAATGTATCCAATGTGCGCAGCACTGCCTCGCGATTAGCGAGAAAAATGTCATGCCACATTACCGGGTCGCTGCCGGCGATTCTTGTGAAATCACGGAAGCCACCCGCTGCGTAACGGAAGATGTCCAGATTCTCGTTGCGCTTGGCAAGAGAGTCCACCAGCCCGAAAGCCAGCAAATGAGGTAAATGGCTGGTTGCAGCCAGTACCTCGTCATGTCGCTCGACCTGCATATGCTCGACGTCTGCCCCCAGGGCGCGCCACATCGCATCAACCAGAGCCAGCGCATCGGCATCGGTCTGAGCCACAGGCGTCAAAATCACCTTGTGCCTCTCAAACAGACTGGCATTCGAAGCTTCTACACCACTCTGTTCAGACCCGGCAATCGGATGGCCAGGTACAAAGCGCGCAGGCATGCCACCAAAGGCTTGTGCCGCTGCCCGCACAACATTGCCTTTGGCACTGCCCACATCGGTAAGCACCGCGTTACCCAGATCCATGCCCGCCAGAAGGCCGAGCATTTTTTCCATGGCCAGAATCGGCACGGCCAACTGAATCACATCTGCGCCCACGCAAGCAGCGGCCAGATTTGCTTCACAGCGATCGACCACTCCCAGCTCAACGGCCAGAACACAGGATTCGGGATCGAGATCAACACCGACCACTTCGTCGCACAGACCGCTCTCACGCATGCCCTTGGCGAAAGACCCGCCAATCAGACCCAACCCGACAACGACCAGCCGCCCTATTACAGGCCTTACAGATTGCACAGACATTACATCAACCACGAGCAAGAACCTTGGACAGCGCTTCAAGCAGGCGAGTGTTTTCCGCCGGCAAACCAATAGTGATACGCAGATGGTCAGGCATTCCGTAGTTGGCCACCGGACGCACTATGACACCTTCACGCAACAGCCCCTGATAGACGGGAGCCGCTACCTGACCGAGATCCAGCGCGATAAAATTGCCGCGCGACGGGATCCAGCCCAGGCCCAACTCACGAAAACCGTCCTGTAACTGCTGCATGCCGGCCTCGTTCAGG
Source organism: Pseudomonas sp. FSL R10-1339 (assembly GCF_009600545.1). Classification (NCBI taxonomy): domain Bacteria; kingdom Pseudomonadati; phylum Pseudomonadota; class Gammaproteobacteria; order Pseudomonadales; family Pseudomonadaceae; genus Pseudomonas; species Pseudomonas sp. FSL R10-1339. Next base: position 22,273 of record NZ_WIVQ01000054.1, read on the forward strand.
CGGCGGCTTTGCTCCAGGTAATCGCTGTCTTTAAGCGCCGCGCAAGCCGCAGCCAGCGCCAGACTGTTGACGTTGAATGGCTGGCGAACGCGGTTCAGCACATCGGCCACCACCGCCGTTGACAACCCATAACCCACCCGCAACGCGGCCAGGCCATAGGCCTTGGAGAACGTGCGGGAAACCAGCAGGTTGGGATACCCCGACAAAAACTCCAGACCATCGGGCAGATCACCGCCCTCTGCGTACTCGATATAAGCTTCGTCCAGCACCACAAGCACGTGTTCGGGCACGTCCTGCAAAAACTCGTTCAGCGCATCGACGCCAAACCAGGTACCGGTCGGGTTGTTCGGGTTGGCAATAAAGACCACCCGGGTATCACTGTCGATGGCAGCCAGCATGGCAGGCAGGTCATGCCCCCAGTCCTTGGCCGGCACAACGCGGGCCTGGGCACCTACCGCCTGGGTCACAATCGGATACACGGCAAATGCATGCTCACTGAACACGGCATTTAGCCCCGGCGCCAGGTAGGCACGCGCCACCAGCTCCAGAATATCGTTAGAACCGTTGCCCAGTGTTACCTGGTCAAGCTGTACGCCACACTGCTCAGCCAACAGGCTTTTCAGGGCAAAGCCATTGCCATCCGGGTAGCGCGTCAATTCGGCCAGCTCGGCACGAATGGCTTCCAGCGCCTTGGGGCTCGCACCCAAAGGATTTTCGTTGCTGGCCAGCTTGACGATCGTGGCCGGATCCAGATCCAGTTCACGCGCCAGCTCATCCACAGGTTTACCCGGGACATAAGGCGAAAGTTGTTGTATGCCCGGCTGTGCCAGGGCGAGGAAATCACCGCTCATGTTTTATCGCCTCAGAGAACCGCTTTCGGGTAGGAACCCAATACTTTAAGCGCTACGGCTTCTTGACTGATCTGCTCCAGGACACTTTTGACCAAGGGGTCGCGGTGATGACCAGCAAAGTCGATGAAAAACACATAGGTCCATTTACCGCTACGCGAAGGACGCGTCTCAATACGCGTCAGATCGATCCCGTTCTCATGGAACGGCACCAGCAGCTCATGCAGGGCGCCAGGACGGTTGCTCATGGACACAATGATCGACGTCTTGTCATCGCCAGTGGGTGGCACTTCCTGACTGCCAATCATCAAGAACCGCGTGGAGTTGTCCGGGCGGTCTTCAATTTTTTCGGCCAGTCGGGTCAAGCCGTACAGGCCAGCAGCCATATCACCGGCAATGGCAGCGGAGTTCCACTCACCTTTGACCCGTTTGGCCGCTTCGGCATTGCTCGACACCGCAATACGTTCGACATTCGGGTAGTGTGCATCCAGCCATTTGCGGCACTGAGCCAGCGACTGGGCGTGGGAGTAAATGCGGCTGATACTGTCCGTTTTGGTGTTTTCGCCGACCAGCAGGTGATGGTGGATGCGCAGCTCTACTTCACCGCAGATCACCATGTCATGCTCAAGGAAGCTGTCGAGAGTGTGGTTGACTGCGCCTTCTGTGGAGTTTTCCACTGGCACCACGCCAAAATTCACTGCACCGGCAGCCACTTCGCGGAATACTTCGTCAATGGCAGCCATCGGCTTGCTGATCACGGCATGCCCAAAGTGCTTCATGGCCGCAGCCTGGGTAAAGGTACCCTCGGGGCCGAGATAAGCCACTTTCAGCGGCTGCTCCAGCGCCAGGCACGAGGACATGATTTCGCGGAACAACCGCGCCATCTCTTCGTTGCCCAACGGACCTTTATTGCGCTCCATAACGCGCTTGAGCACCTGAGCCTCACGCTCAGGCCGGTAAAATACCGGCACTTCACCCTCAGCCAGGGAAGCCATCTTGACCCGCGCCACTTCCTGGGCACAACGCGCCCGCTCGCTGATAAGCTCCAGGACTTTTTCGTCCAGACTGTCGATACGCAGGCGCAGCGCCTTGAGTTCTTGCTCGGACATTAGCCGTGTTCCTTTTCGAACTTTGCCATGTAAGCCACCAGCGCGTTAACCGCGTTGATATCCACAGCGTTATAGATCGATGCGCGCATGCCACCAACGGAGCGGTGCCCCTTGAGGTTCAGCAGCCCGCGTGCTTCAGCGCCTGCCAGGAATGGCTTGTCGAGGCGATCGTCCGCCAGACGGAACGGGACGTTCATCCACGAGCGATCAGAAAGGTTGATCGGGTTGCTGTACAGGCCACTGGCGTCGATAAAGTCGTACAAGGTACGTTTTTTCACTTCATTGAGCTTGCCGATTGCCTCGACACCGCCCTGCTCCTTGAGCCATTCGAATACCAGACCTGACAGGTACCAGGCCAGGGTCGGTGGCGTGTTGTACATCGAGCCGTTGTCAGCCGCGACCTTGTAATCGAGCATGGTCGGGCAGATCGAACGCGCACGACCCAGCAGATCTTCGCGAATGATATTGACCACGATGCCACTTGGGCCGATGTTTTTCTGGGCACCCGCGTAGATCATGCCAAAACGGGACACATCAACCGGGCGCGACAGAATATCCGAAGACATGTCAGCGACCAATGGCACATCGCCAGTCTCAGGGATCCAGTTGAATTCCAGACCGCCGATGGTTTCGTTTGGCGCGTAATGAACGTAGGCCGCGTCTTTCGACAGATTCCACTCATTCTGACCAGGAATCGCGAAGTAATCGTAAGGTTTGGCGGTTGCTGCCACGTTGACGTGACCGAAACGCGACGCCTCTTCAATGGCCTTCTGCGACCAGATACCGGTATCGATGTAATCCGCCTTGCCATTTTCAGGCAACAGATTCAGCGGGATCTGGGCAAACTGTTGGCTGGCACCGCCTTGCAGAAACAGGACTTTGTAGTTCGAGGGAATAGACAGCAGGTCACGCAGATCCTGCTCAGCCTTGGTCGCAATGGACACGAACTCATCGCTGCGATGGCTCATTTCCATGACCGAGAGGCCCTTGCCATGCCAGTCGAGCAACTCGGACTGGGCACGCAACAGAACAGCTTCAGGTAGCGCAGCAGGACCTGCGCAGAAGTTATAGGCTCGTTTGCTCACTTCCACTCTCACTCTGATTTGGTGGTCACGCAATAAATCAACTCTCGACACATTGTTGCTTGTAGAAGCGGGCTTGCTAGCGATACGGGCAGTAATGTCTATCTGACATACCGCGCTGATGCCATCGCGAGCAGGCTCGCTCCCACAGTGTCGCAAACTTTCATACTGGACATACAACAAGGGGGCGAATTCTCATCCGCCCCCTGTGTGTCCGCTTATTCCTGCGGCTCTTCGTCAGCGCCAACCTCTAGCGGCTGCTCGTCGTCTGCGCCATCCTGGATGGCCTCACCGTCGAACTCTGCACCGCCTTCATCTTCGAGCTCTTCGCCTTCAACTTCAGAAGGCTCCTGAACCCGCTCAAGCCCTACCAGCGTTTCGTCACTGGCCAGCTTGATCAAGGTGACGCCCTGGGTATTACGACCCAGGCTCGACACTTCGTCGACACGCGTACGTACCAGAGTGCCCTGATCCGAAATCAACATGATTTCTTCACCGTCCTGCACCTGAACCGCACCGACCAGACGGCCATTACGCTCGTTGCTGACCATGGCGATAACACCCTGGCCGCCACGCTTGTACTCTGGGAACTCGCTGATCGCCGTACGCTTGCCATAGCCACGCGCCGAAGCGGTAAGGATCTGGCTACCCTCCTCAGGGATCAGCATGGAAATCAGCTTCTGCCCTTCTGGCAGACGCATGCCGCGTACACCGCGGGCAGTACGGCCCATGGCACGGACATCGGACTCTTTGAAGCGAGTCACCTTGCCACCGTCGGAGAACAGCATGACTTCACGCTCGCCATCGGTGATCGCGGCGCTGATCAGCACGTCGCCTTCGTCCAGTTCCAGCGCGATCAAGCCTACGCTGCGCTGACGGCTGAAGGCTTCCAGAGGGGTCTTCTTCACGGTGCCGTTGGCGGTCGCCATAAAGATGAAGTGACCCTCGGTGTACTCTTCGACCGGCAGCATGGTGGTGATGTATTCACCCTCATCCAGCGGCAGCAGGTTCACCAGCGGACGACCACGGGCAGCGCGGGACGCCTCAGGAATTTCATAGGTCTTCAGCCAGTACACCTTGCCCTTGCTGGAGAACAGCAGCAGCGTGGTGTGACTGTTGGCAACCAGCAGGTGAGCGATGTAGTCCTCATCCTTGACGCCAGTAGCCGACTTGCCTTTACCGCCACGACGCTGGGCCTGATACGCAGCCAATGGCTGGGTCTTGGCATAGCCACCGTGGGAAATGGTCACGACGCGCTCTTCTTCCGGGATCATGTCACCCAGGGTCAGATCAAGACGGTGATCCAGAATTTCGGTACGACGCACATCGCCGTATTCGGCGCGAATGACTTCCAGCTCTTCGCGGATCACTTCCATCAGGCGCACGGCGCTATTGAGGATGCGGATCAGCTCACCGATCTGGTTGAGAATTTCCTGGTACTCGGCCAGCAGCTTTTCGTGCTCCAGACCGGTCAAGCGGTGCAGGCGCAACTCAAGAATGGCCTGGGCCTGCTCCGGCGACAGGAAGTATTTGCCATCACGCAGACCGTATTGCGGATCGAGGTTTTCCGGACGGCACGAATCGGCACCGGCGCGCTCAACCATGGCCACTACCGCTGTCGACTCCCAAGGGGTGCTGATCAGCGCTTCCTTGGCTTCGGACGGGGTTGGCGAGGCCTTGATCAGTGCAATGACCGGATCGATGTTGGACAGGGCTACGGCCTGGCCTTCAAGGATATGGCCTCGCTCGCGGGCTTTGCGCAGCTCGAAAACAGTACGACGGGTAACCACTTCACGACGGTGACGTACGAAAGCTTCGAGCAGGTCCTTGAGGTTCAGGATGCGCGGGCGGCCATCGATCAGGGCAACGATGTTGATACCGAAAACACTTTGCAGCTGAGTCTGGGCATAAAGGTTATTGAGAATAACCTCCGGCACCTCACCACGGCGCAGCTCGATCACAACGCGCATGCCGTCTTTGTCGGACTCGTCACGCAGCTCGGTGATGCCTTCAAGCTTCTTCTCTTTTACCAGCTCGGCGATCTTTTCGATCAGGCGAGCCTTGTTCAGCTGGTACGGCAGCTCGGTGATGACGATCTGTTGACGACCACCGACCTTGTCGATGTCTTCGATCATCGAGCGGGCGCGCATGTAAATGCGGCCACGGCCCGTGCGATAGGCTTCGATGATACCGGCACGGCCGTTGATGATGGCGGCAGTCGGGAAGTCCGGGCCCGGGATGAACTGCATCAGTTCATCGATGCTCAGTTCCGGGTTGTCGATCAGCGCCAGGCAGCCGTCGATGACTTCACCCAGGTTATGCGGCGGAATATTGGTGGCCATACCCACGGCGATACCGCTTGAGCCGTTGACCAGCAAGTTGGGAATTCGTGTCGGCATGACGGCCGGGATCATTTCCGTGCCGTCGTAGTTCGGCACCCAGTCCACGGTCTCTTTGTGCAAGTCGGCCAGCAATTCGTGGGCCAGCTTGGTCATGCGCACTTCGGTGTATCGCATGGCCGCAGCGTTGTCGCCGTCGACCGAACCGAAGTTGCCCTGACCGTCTACCAGCAGGTAGCGCAGGGAGAATGGCTGAGCCATTCGAACGATGGTGTCGTAAACAGCAGTATCACCATGCGGGTGATACTTACCGATTACGTCACCGACCACACGGGCAGATTTCTTGTACGGCTTGTTCCAGTCGTTGTTCAGTTCGCTCATCGCAAACAGCACACGCCTGTGCACGGGCTTCAAGCCATCGCGCGCATCAGGCAGTGCCCGCCCGACAATTACGCTCATTGCGTAGTCGAGGTAGGACTGTTTCAGCTCGTCTTCGATATTGACCGGGAGGATTTCTTTGGCCAGTTCGCCCATGAGAAGCCTGATTCCTTTTTCGGGTGAAACTTCGCCACATCCATTCGGGACGAACGAAGCTCGCCGCCGCTGGCCACGTGCCACGCAACGACTTACGACAAATCAACAAGTTATGTCACGGATTTGCGCAGTAAGGGCAACCCTTGCGGGTCACCCTGGAAACCGCCGAATGTTATCACAATCGCCGCCACGCACCTATCCCTCAGATGTGCATGGAGCGTAGTAATTACGACGTTTATCGGCCTGAAGGGCCCCAGAGGGACTCTGAAGGCGATTTGAAGCACCCGCGTTCCTCTTCGCGGCCTTCGGCAGCGACGACAGGCTTGCGTTTCAATGCAAGCGCTTGCGGCACATCAATTGCGCCATCTTTGCCGCATCCGGGCGTTCAATCACACCCTTCTCGGTGACAATCACATCGATCAGGTCCGCCGGCGTCACATCAAACACCGGGTTGAAGGCCTGCACATCCGCGCCGACCCGCTTGCCACCCACTTCCAGCAGTTCGCGGCCGTCACGCTCCTCAATCGGGATGTCATCACCCGAGGCCAGATCCATGTCGATGGTCGAGCTCGGGGCCACCACCATAAAGCGCACGCCGTGGTGCATGGCGTTGACCGCCAGTTGGTAGGTGCCGATCTTGTTCGCCACATCGCCATTGGCAGTGATGCGGTCAGCGCCCACGATCACCCAGGTGACGCCTTTGGTTTTCATGATATGCGCTGCTGCCGAATCGACATTGAGCACCACCGGGATGCCTTCATTGGCCAGCTCCCACGCAGTCAGGCGCGAACCCTGCAGCCAGGGCCGGGTTTCGTCGGCATAGACCTGCTCGATCATGCCTTCGAGCCAGGCCGCCCGGATGACCCCCAGCGCCGTACCAAAGCCGCCTGTGGCCAGGGCTCCGGTGTTGCAGTGGGTCAGCACCGCCTGGGCATTGCCCTGATGGCGGCGAATGACATCGACACCCAACTGCGCCATGGTCAGATTGGCCTCGCGATCACTTTCGTGGATGGCAACAGCCTCTGCCTCAAGCACCTGCAATACATCCGCGCGGTTTTGGCTTCGAGCCAGACGTTCGCGCATGCGATTCAAGGCCCAGAACAGGTTCACTGCCGTAGGACGCGAGTCCGCCAGCAGGGTGAAGTCCTCTTCCAGCGCTGCCAGCCAGTCACCACCTGCAGCCTTGCGCACACGCGCAGCCAGCACCACGCCATAGGCCGCCGCGATACCGATTGCCGGGGCGCCGCGCACGACCATGTCGCGAATCGCTTGCGCCACACCGTCAACGCCGGTGTACGCCAGCCAGCTCTCTTCAAAGGGCAGAATGCGTTGATCCAGCAGATACAGGGCGTCATCCCGCCAATCGATGGCCTTAACCTTTTCCGCAGCCAACAGTCGATCGCGCATGCCTTCCCCCATTACCTGGTAACAAAGCGGCCGATTATAGCGAGCCCACCCCCAAGACGCTCGGGTATACTTCGCCTCCTTTTATAACGCACTGGAATCAGTTTTCGATGCCGACCCCAACCACGCCCCTGGACTTACTGCTGTTACCCACCTGGCTGGTGCCTGTAGAACCGGCCGGTGTCGTACTCAAGGATCACGGCGTGGGCATTCGCGACGGCTGCATTGTGTTCATCGGCCCGCGCGAACAGGCGCTGAAGCTCACCGCCACGCAAACCCGCGAGCTGCCGGACATGCTGCTCAGCCCGGGGCTGATCAACGCGCACGGGCACGCGGCCATGACGCTGTTCCGCGGCATGGCCGACGACCTGCCCCTGATGACCTGGCTCGAACAGCATATCTGGCCGGCCGAGGGCAAATGGGTCGATGAGCAGTTCGTGCGCGACGGCACCAACCTGGCCATCGCCGAACAGCTCAAGGGCGGCATCACCTGCTTCAGTGACATGTATTTTTTCCCGAAAGTTGCCAGCGAGTGCGTGCACAAGAGCGGTATCCGTGCACAAATCGCCATTCCGATTCTCGACTTTCCGATTCCCGGCGCCAGCAGCGCAGACGAATCCCTGCGCCAGGCCGTCGAACTGTTTGCCGACCTGAAGTTTCACCCGCGGATCAAAATTGCCTTCGGCCCCCATGCGCCTTACACCGTAAGCGACGACAACCTGGAGAAAATCCGGGTCATCGCCGACGAGCTGGATGCCGCCATTCATATGCACGTTCACGAAACCGCCTTCGAAGTGCATCAGGCCGTCGAGCAACACGCCGAACGCCCGATGGCCCGCCTCGCCCGCCTGGGCTTGCTGGGCCCGCGCTTCCAGGCCGTACACATGACCCAGATCAGCGATGACGACCTGGCCATGCTGGTAGAAAGCAACTCCAGCGTGGTTCATTGCCCCGAGTCCAACCTCAAACTGGCCAGTGGCTTCTGCCCGGTGGAGCGCCTGTGGCAAGCCGGAGTCAATGTGGCGGTGGGTACCGACGGTGCGGCCAGCAACAATGACCTCGATCTGCTCGGCGAAACCCGCACCGCCGCCTTGCTGGCCAAGGCCGTTGCAGGC